>CBDUNP010000006.1:0-25711 GCA_965368605.1 uncultured bacterium
TACCTTACGGCCATGACGTATCTGACCGCCGCGATTACCGTTCATAGTCTGGAGCAGGCGTTGGGGGCCGCCGTCCGGGCTGCGGAACTGGGGGCCGACCTGGTGGAGTATCGCATTGATACGTTCACCGAGGACCCCAACGACATCACCGAGTTGGTGCAGCGTTCGGCCTTGCCGTGCATCATCACCTGTCGGCCGACCTGGGAGGGGGGGGCGTATGACGGGGACGAGCAGACCCGGCTGAGCCTGCTGGAGCACGCGGGGGTCGGGGCGCGTAAGCCGGCGTATATCGACCTGGAGCTGGCGGCGTTCGAGAAGTCAGCGAACCTCAGACAAAAAATCAGCCTGGTCGTGGACGACCCGGATCGGCCGAGGCAGACTGATACCGGGCTGATCCTGTCGTCGCACGATTTCGAGCAGCGGCCGGCGGACCTGTTGCGCCGGGTGAAGGACATGGCGGACGCGCCGCTATGCCGGGTGATCAAGGTCGCGTGGTACGCGCGGTCGTTGCGGGACAATCTCGAAGCGTTTGAGTTGATCGGCCAGCAGGTGAAGCCGACGATCGCGTTGTGCATGGGCGAGTGCGGGCTGGCGTCGCGCGTGCTGGCCAAGAAGTTCGGCGCGCTGCTGACGTTTGCGTCGATCGACGGCGGCGGGGGGACAGCGATCGGGCAGCCGACGATCGGCGAGCTGAAGAACCTTTACCGATGGGACAGCCTGGATGCGCAGACGCGCGTGTTTGGGGTGATCGGGTACCCGGTGGGGCACTCGATGAGCCCGCCGGTACACAACGCGGGGTTTGATGCGGCGGGGGTGAACGGGGTGTACCTGCCGATGCCGATCCCGCCGGAGTATGAACATTTCAAGGCCACGGTCTCGACCTGGCTGGCGATGCCAGAGCTGCACTTCGGTGGGGCGAGTGTGACGATCCCACACAAAGAAAACCTGCTGCGCTTTGTCCGTGAAGAGGGCGGGCCCGGCAGCGAGGTCGAAGAACTGGCCGAGCGGATCGGCGCGGCGAACACGCTGCAGGTCCGCGAGGATGGTTCGCTGTATGCGTGCAACACGGATTACGCGGCGGCGCTGGACGCGGTGTGCGACGGGCTCGGGATTGCGCGTGACGGGTTGAAAGGCAAGCGTGTCGCGGTCATCGGCGCAGGCGGCGCGGCGCGGGCGGTGGTCGCGGGGTTTGCGCATTACGGGGCGCGGGTGACGGTGTATAACCGCACCGCCGAGCGAGCCAAGGAGCTGGCTGAACAGTTCGGCGCAGACGCCGCGACGCTTGATGGCCTGGCGACATCGAGTGCTGATGTATACATCAACTGCACCCCGATCGGGATGCACCCGGAGGTCGACGCCTCACCGCTTGACTTCAGCGATCAGCCATCCGGGATCAGAGATCACTTGGGTCCGGGTGTGGTGGTGTTCGACACGATCTACAACCCGATCCAGACAAAGCTGCTGCGTGACGCGGCCGCCGCCGGTTGCGCCACGATCCCCGGGACCGAGATGTTCGTCCGGCAGGGCGCGGCGCAGTTCAAGCTGTGGACGGGGAAGGACGCGCCGCTTGAGGTCTTTCGGGACGTGTTAGAAAAACACCTATCCCAGAAGTGATTTTTCGTCTTAATCGATAGCAAGAAGTTCATCGACGCGGACCAGTTCGTATCCACGGGCGTGTAGCTCGTCGATCAACTCGCCGAGCAAGAGGTGCATCTTGTCTTTGCGTGTGCTGCCCAGGTGCAGCAGCAAGAGGTGGCCGTTGAGGCCGTCGGGGTCGTTGGCCTCGCATTCGAGGATGTCGGCGAGGATTTGGCGGGACGGTTTGAATGCCTTGTGTCCCTCCGGCGCCCAGTCGCGATGCGACCCGCTGCCCGGGGTGAAGTTAAACAGCAGGCAGTTCATGTCGCCTGCCCATTGGGCGTGCTGTGCGTTGTACCACTCGTAAGGCGGGATGAAGTAGATCGGCTTCTTGTTGCGCATCGCGCCGAAGGCGCGTAGCTCGTCGATATTGGCTTGCAGGTCGTCTTTGAATTGCTTTTCAGTGACGAGTGATTTGTCACGGTTGTCCCAGGGGGCGTAGAGCAGGTGTGCGTGGGAGTGGGGGCCGAGGTAATGTCCTTCGTGGGCCATGCGTTTGAGCCAGGCGTCGTAGCCCGGCACCGCGACGTAGTCGCCGGTGACGAAGAAAGAGGCTTTTATTTTCTTTGCAGCGAGTGTGTCCAGGACGTGTTCCGACCCGCCGCCGTGTTCGCCGCCGGTGAAGATCAGGGCGAGTTTCTTTTCCTGCGTGTCGCCACGGACGATGCCGTCGAGGTGGTAGGTCCAGGCGGGGTCGGGTTGGATGGGTGCGGGTGTGTGGCAGGCAGTGAGCGTTGCGATGAGAAGACACAGCCCCATTAGCTTTGTGGCCCAGAGATTCACGGCTGTTCCTCCAAAACTTCGGCGACGAGTTGTCGCACGGCCTGATGGAGTTTGGGCCGATCTTTGTAGTAGATCACATCATCCACTTGGATCGCGAAGTTGCCGGGCTCGTCGGTGAGTCGGTAGTGGATGTTTTCCATCTCCATCATGCCATGTTGATCCGAAACGTTTTTATCATCGGCGATAACGATCCGGCGTTGGTCACGCCAGGTGCGCAAGACCTGTTTTACAGCGTCGGTATCTTCGGTGACGTTCAGCCAGAACAGCAGGCCGCTGTTGGTGTAGGGCGTGCCCAGGAGGACTTGTTTAGCGTAGAAGCCGGTGTCGGCTTTCATCGCGGGGGTGAGGTCTTTCCACGTCCCGCCGGGCGGGGGTTTGGCGACGACGCTTTTGGTCCAGTCCTCGGCCTGGCCGAGCTCGCCTTTCACAAACGGCTCGAGCCAGAAGTAGCGTTGGATCGCGTAGGGGGTGCGTTGGCCGAAGGTCTCGTAGGAGAGCTGGATGTAGTCGATGATCATCTTCGCCTGGATGTCGGGGTGTTCCCGGCAGAAGGCGTAGAGGGTGTTGTTGTCCCATTCGGGGTCGATGCCGTAGCGCGGGCCGTAGTTATCGCGGATGTTCCAGAGGGTCATCTGCCAGGGGCCGATGGTGGTCTGCCCGATCATGTCGGCGGTCTGCTCGGCGGTGGTGCGTCCCCAGAGCTGATCGGGTTTGTTGAAAAGCGCGAGCCCTTCCTGCAGCGCATGCGACCAGACGTCTTCGAGTCCAACCAGCGGCGCTTCGCCGGCGGCGTGTTTGTCGCGCAGGGCTTCGTAAGCAACTAGAAGGACGACGGGCCCGCCCGGGCCGTACATGGTTTCACCGATGAAGGCCTGGATGCGCTGGTGTTTTTGTTCGAGCGCTTTATCTGCGAGCGCGGTGTGCGGTGTTGACAGGAGGAGGAGCAGGAGGAACAGAGGCCAGAGTTTCATTTGCATGGGTGTGCTCCTTGAAGCCGGTGTTTGTACTCGGATACTACGCTAAGCCGCAAGCGGCTGGGGTCAGACGTGTGAGTCGAAGGCGGCTTCGTAGTGGCGGAAGGTGGGATCGGTGTTGGGCTGGAGGTTGACGGCGACGACGTCGAAGCGGAGGGGGCGGCCCTGGAGTTTGTAGCGTCGTGCCACCTGTGCGGCGAGTGCGATGAGTCGGCGTTGTTTGTGGTGGTCGACACGCAGCTCGGGGCGTGCGGCGGGGTCTTCGGCGGTCTTGACCTCGATGATGACGACGGTTTTGTTGTCGGGCGTAAGCGCGATGATGTCGATCTCGCCGAAGCGGTTGCGGAGGTTGCGCGCCATCAGGCGGTAGTTTTTTTGCTTGAGCATTTTTGCGGCCGCGCGTTCGCCCTGCGCGCCGGTGGAGGTGTCGCGTTGCAGTTGTAGCCGGAGGGTATCGATCAGGTCTTGTATGCGTGCAAGCAGTGGTGGGCGGTCGGGCACGTCGGTTTAGCGCTCTTGGGTGGCGTAGCGGTCGGTGGCGATCTCGAGGAGGGTCAGGGTCATCTTCTCGATGGAGTTGTAGCTGCCGACCTCGAAGAGGTGCTTGCGGTAGCGTTCGGAGTGTTCGCGGAGTTGTTGTTCGTAAAGGATGGACTGGATCTGCGTCTGGGCTTCCATGAGGGATTGGCCCTTGGGCTGCTGGATGTCCTCGACGAAGACGAACCAGCTTTTGCCATCGACCTCGATGGGGCCGACGTATTCGCCGGCGGGCAGCGCGAGGGTGGCGTCGTTGATGGTGGCGTCGGCGAAGAGCTGGTCGCCGGCCATGTCACCCATGAGCCCGCCGCGGTCGGGGCGGAACAGGTTGCGTGAATCTTCGGCTACCTCCTCGAACGGCGTGCCCTCGTCGAGCGCGGTTTTCACAAACTCGGCGTCTTCGGGGGAGAGCGTCTGGATGACGCGGATGGTGCGCTGCTCGGGCGCATTGAAGCGGTCGTAGTTGTCCTGGTAGTAGCGTTTGATGTCTCTGCGGGTGACGTTGACCTTGGGGGTGAGTTTCTGGCGCATGTATCGGGAGACGACGGCGGCCTGTCGCCACTGCTCGATGGTCTGGTCCAGGTTCAGGCCGGTCTGCTCGATGAGGTTGGCCTCGGCGAGTGCGGGCGAGCCCTGGCCGTGCTCGCGGAGCAGTTGTTCACGGTAGTTGCTTTCGGCGACGACCAGGCCCTGGCGTTCGTTATCGGAGAGGTCGCGTTGGGCTTCGCCGTAGACCAGGGCGTCGGTCACCATCCCGTTGAGGCGGACGGCGATGCGTTCGGCGGCCCGTTGGCGGAAGGTGTCTCGGGGGAGCTCCCGGCCCCAGCGGGCGAGGGTCTCTCGGAGCTGTTCGTCGAGGACGGCGTTGGTGTAGATGGCGCGTCCGTTGACCTGGCCGATCATGCCGTCGACGCTGTAGGGCCTGGCGGCCGCGCCCGTGGGGTTCGCGCTCATGACGAACAGGCCTGCGCCCAATAAGATCAATTTTAGAAAGGTGTTCATAGCGGTCAGTGTAAGAGTCGCCCCGGGGGCAGGCAACGGGCGCGGGAAACGTGGCTGACGAGAGCGGCGACATTTATATAGATCAACTTGAAACTGATTCTCAGGTATGGCTAACAGGTTGAACGGATGGGGTAAGGCGATTGCCGGGTTGATTTAATTATAAATACATTTATTTAATTGTTTTATAAAAAATTAAGCGGTCTTGTTCACGGTTTTTGGCGGGTATTGCCGTCGCGACTGACGGGTTAGCCCGCTGTTTTCGCGTAGTAGCGGCGCGGCGAGGGTTTGTGGTGCGTGTTGGATTGTGTTCCGGCGGATGGGCGGCCATCAGTATGGCGGCGTGGATTTTTATGGGCTGCGTTTTTTCCAGTGGGTGGATAGATCGGGTCGAAGTCAGGCCACAGGCGGCCCGGCTGGACGGTTGGGGTGCGTGAACAAGAGGGTGACTTTGTCATCAGATGGTTTGTTCGTTATTGTTCCCGGCACAGGCTTGCGGTGTTTCGTAAGAAGCTGTGTAGGCGTAAGGAAGCGCCAAGGTATCCACGAGAAAGAGGCGGACCCGTACCCCCCCATGTCCAACGACCAGACCCCGTCAGACAAGTTTGTATTTCCGCGTTGGGCCAACTACCTGTTGCCTCTGATTGTTATTGCCGGTGCCGGTGGCGGCGCGATTACACCGGCGATCGTGGGGCTGGGTTTTTCGGCTGAGACGTTGAACGTGGGCTACGCCCCGGAGCAGCCCGTGCCTTACAGCCACGCGTTGCACGTCGGCGAGCTTGGGCTTGACTGCCGATACTGCCACACGACGGTGGAGGACGCGTCGTTTGCCGCGATCCCGCCGACGCAGACGTGTATGAACTGCCACACCGGGATCCGCTCGGACAGCACGCGGCTGCAAGAGGTATTTAAGAGCAACGAGACCGGTGAGCCGGTGCCCTGGGTGAAGGTCCACGACCTGCCTGACTATGTGTATTTCAACCACTCGGCGCACGTGAACAAGGGCGTAAGCTGCGTCAGTTGCCACGGCCGGGTGGACAAGATGGTGGTCGTGCACCAGGCCGAGCCGCTGAGCATGGGCTGGTGTCTTGACTGCCACCGCGAGCCGGAGAAGCACCTGCGTCCCGTGGACAAGGTGACGGACCTGGCCTGGAAGCCCAAGCAGGAGCCGGACGAGACGCCCGAGGCCGCACAGCTGCGGGTCGGCCTGCACCAAAAAGAACTGCTGATGATCCACGACGAAGCCTATATGACGAGTTGCTCTACGTGCCACAGGTAAATGAAAAATCGACGGGCAGTGTCTACTGGCGCAGCCTTGAAGAGTATTCGGCGGACCCGAAGGTCAGTGAACTCCTGAAAGAGGAGTTCGCGGGCTACGACCCGGACGATGTGTTGTCGGTGTCGCGTCGGCGCTTCGTGCAGCTGATGGCGGCGTCGATGTCGCTGGCGGGGCTGACGTTGGCGGGTTGTCGTCGTTGGCCTGAAGAAAAGTTGGCACCGTTCGCGTCGCGGCCGGCTGGGCACACGCCCGGCGTGCCGACGCACTACGCGTCGATGATCGAGCGTGGCGGGATCGCCAACGGCGTGCTGGTTTCCAGCTTCGACGGCCGACCGATCAAGGTCGAGGGCAACCCGCTGCACCCCGGCTCGTTGGGGGCCGCGGATGCGTACACGCAGGCCAGCGTCTTGCAGATGTACGACCCGTACCGGTTGCGTGAGATCACCAAGGGCAAGGACGACGGCGACGGGAGCCATCCGTCCTGGAACGATTTCATGGCGGTGGCCGATGAGCAGGGCAAGGCGATGCGTGCCGAGCCCGGCTCGTATGCGATCCTGTCCCAGCCAAGCTCCAGCCCGTCGCTTGCGCGGATGAAGTCCGGCCTGCTGGCGGCGTTCCCGGGCGTGAAGTGGTACGAATACGAGCCGATCAACCGCGACAACGAGATCCAGGGCGCGATCAACGCCTTCGGCAAGCCGGTGCGTGCGCAGTACCACCTGGACAAGGCCGAGGTCATCGTCTGCTTCGATAGCGACCTGCTGGGCAGTCACCCGAATCAGGTGCGTCACGCCCGTGACTGGGCGAAGGGCCGAAAGAGCGCCGACGAGGGTCGGATGAGTCGGCTGTACGCGGCGGAGTCGACGATGTCGATCACCGGCAGCGTGGCGGACCATCGCCTGCCGACTCGATCCGAGAAGGTCGGGGCCTTGGTGCAGGCGGTGGCGCAGAAGCTGAGCCTGATGAACGGCAACGCCTCGCTGAACGGCGCCAGCGCCTTTGTCGAAACGCTTGTCAAAGACCTGAACGGCCACAAGGGCAAGAGCTTGGTGGTCGCCGGTGCGTATCAGCCCGCCGAGGTGCACGCCTTGTGCTGGGCGATTAACGACGCGCTGGGGAACATCGGCAAGACGGTGGACGTCACGGACGAGCCCGAGGTGGTCGGGGGTTCCGGCGGCGGCTGCTTCCGAGACATCGCGGAGCTGAGCAGCGAGATCGAGGCCGGCCGGGTCAAGCACGTCTTGATCCTCGGCGGGAACCCGGCGTATGACGCGCCGGTGGATGTCGATTTCGCGGGCAAGCTGGCGAAGCTGGATTCAGCGATCCACCTGACGGAATACCGCAACGAGACATCGCGGCTGTGCGAATGGCAGCTGCCGATGGCGCATTACCTGGAGTGCTGGGGCGACGGCCGGGCGTGGGACGGGACGCTGAGCATTCAGCAGCCGTTGATCCTCCCGATCGCACGCAAGGGCGCGGAATCCAAGAGCCCGATCGAATTGATCGCGATGATGCTCGGCGAGAAGGCGACCGACGGTTACACGATCGTCCGCCAGACGTTTGGGCAGCTTCTGCCGACCGCGAGCTTTGAGAAGTCGTGGCGTAAGGCGTTGAACGAGGGGCTGGTCGAGGGTTCGGCGTTCAAGCCGAGCAACGCCAGGCCCAAGCCCGCCGGCCAACTCGATGCGCCTCGGCTGGCTGAGGAAAAAGACTTTGAATTGACGTTCCACGCCGATCCGGGCGTGTACGACGGCCGTTATGCGGACAACGGCTGGCTGCAGGAACTGCCCGGCCCGCTGACGAAGATGACCTGGGACAACGCGGCGCTGATGAACATCGCCGACGCGAAGAAGCTGGGCGTCAAGCAGGGCGACCTGGTCACGATCACGGTGGACGGCAAGACGCTTGAGATCGTCGCGTACCTGCTGCCGGGCCAGGCCGCGGGCTCGATCGCGTTGGCGTTGGGTTACGGCCGAACCGCCGCCGGGCCTGTCGGGACCGACGTGGGCTTTAACACCTACTCGATCCGCACCAGCCAGCGGCCGGGGATCGCCCGTGAGGCGACGGTCGCGGCGACCGGGAAGAAATACGAACTGGCGCTGACGCAGAACCATTACCTGATCGACGGGATCGGCGAGAGCCTGACCCGGACGCGCGTCGGCGATAAGAGTGAGAGCGGGCTGATCATTAAAGAGGCCTCGTTCGACGAGTACCAGAAGAACCCGGACTTTGTCCACAAGGGCGCACACGGCGACTTCAGGCTGCAACTCTGGGACCCGCCTTACAAGACCGAGCAGAAGCACCCCGACGCGCCGGAGGCGTTTAACCATCCGCACGCCTGGGGGATGACGATCGACATGAACGCCTGCATCGGCTGCAACGCCTGCGTGGTGGCGTGTCAGGCGGAGAACAACATCCCCGTGGTCGGCAAGGAGCAGGTCGGGATGAGCCGTGAGATGCACTGGCTCAGGATCGATCGCTACTTCAAGACCACGGAAGACGACACCGACGCGCAGCGGCCCGAGGTCGTGCATCAGCCGATGATGTGCCAGCAGTGCGAGAACGCCCCGTGCGAGCAGGTCTGCCCGGTTGCGGCGACCGTGCACGACGCCGAAGGGCTGAACGTGATGGTCTACAACCGCTGCATCGGCACGCGGTACTGCTCGAACAACTGCCCGTACAAGGTCCGCCGGTTCAACTACTTCGATTTCCACTCGCGTAACCCGCGCGGCACGGGGATCAACGGGATTCAGGCCAAGCCCTGGATACCTTCCGACCCGCTCAAGGCCTTCCCGGACCAGCAGCAGGAATACTCGATCGACAAGATCAAGCGGATGGTCTTCAACCCCGACGTCACGATGCGGATGCGCGGCGTGATGGAGAAGTGCTCGTTCTGCATCCAGCGGATCAAGCGGCAGACGATTGATGCCAAGAACCGCTGGTCGCGTGGTGAGCGTGAGAAGGAGACCGTCGACGACGGCTCGATCGTCACGGCCTGCCAGCAGTCCTGCCCGACGCAGGCGATCGTGTTCGGCGACCTGAACGACGCCAAGAGCCACGTCACCGAGTCGCAGAAGAACCCGCGGTCCTACAGCGTGCTTGAGGTCTTGAACACCCGGCCGCGGACCAAGTACCTGGCGAAGCTGCGTAACCCCAACACCGCGCTGGCGGGTAAGCCGAACGGCGGCAGCCACAACAACGAAACCCACAGCCCCTCCCCGGCCGCACACGAGGGGGCCCATACTTAAGCCATGGCGAGCATCACCACCCAACCTGATCTTCCGCCCAAGTCGTTGGACAACACGACCGACGACCCCAGCCGCCGCGCGCCGCTGGTGATGGGCGACAACGACTTTACGAGTATCACCGACAAGGTCTGTGGCATCGCGGCGGGCAAGCCGCCGATCAGCTGGTGGATCGCGTTCGGTGCGGCGGTCTCGCTGCTGTCTTTCCTGGGGGCCCTGATCGGGTACCTGGTGACGACGGGCGTGGGCGTCTGGGGCAACAACCAGCCGGTGAGCTGGGGCTTCCCGATTATCAACTTCGTGTTCTGGGTCGGCATCGGTCACGCGGGGACGCTGATTTCCGCGGTGCTGTTCCTGTTCAGGCAGAACTGGCGTACCGCGATCAACCGGTTCGCCGAGGCGATGACCATCTTCGCGGTCATGTGTGCGGGCTTGTTCCCGGGCATCCACATCGGTCGGCCCTGGCTGGCGTTCTGGCTGGCACCGATCCCCAACCAGATGGGCATGTGGCCTCAGTTCCGTTCGCCGCTGCTCTGGGACGTGTTCGCGGTCGGGACCTACGCGACCGTGTCGGCGCTGTTCTGGTACGTCGGGATGATCCCGGACCTGGCGACGCTCCGTGACCGCTGCAAGAACAAGTACGGGCAGTTCGCCTACGGCCTGTTCAGCCTGGGCTGGACCGGGTCGAGCCGGGCCTGGCACCGTTACGAGAAGGCGTACCTGCTGCTGGCGGCGCTGGCGACCCCGCTGGTGTTGTCCGTGCACTCGGTCGTTTCGTTCGACTTCGCGGTCGCGCAGCTCCCGGGCTGGCACACGACGATCTTCCCGCCTTACTTCGTCGCCGGTGCGATCTACGGCGGCTTCGCGATGGTGTTGACCCTGGCGGTCCCCGCGCGGGCGATCTTCGGGATCAAAGACATCATCACCGACCGGCACATCGAGAACTGCTGCAAGGTCATGCTCGGGACGGGCATGATCGTGGCGTATGCCTACGGGATCGAGTTCTTCATCGCCTGGTACTCGGGCGCCCACTACGAGCAGGCCGCGTTCCTTAATAGGGCGATGGGCCCGTATGCCTGGGCGTACTACACGATGGTGTTCTGCAACTGCGTCGGGCCGCACATCCTCTGGTTCAAGTGGGCGCGTAAGAATGTGTTTACGATCATGTTCGCCGCGATGTGTGTGAACGTGGGGATGTGGTTCGAGCGTTACGTGATCGTGGTGACGAGTCTGCACCGCGACTTCCTGCCGTCGAGCTGGGCGTTGTTCAAGCCGACGTGGGTGGACATCGGGATGCTCGTCGGCTCGTTCGGGCTGTTCTTCACGTTCTTCCTGTTGTTCTGCAAGTTCCTGCCGGTGATCGCGATGGCGGAAGTCAAGACGGTGATGCCGCAGGCACACGATATTCATCACGAGCCCGGCGAGCCATATAACCCCGATGAGGGTCAGGCGGACTACCGCCCGGACCGCCCGATTACCGAGTTGGAGGGCCAGCAATGACACAATTGATGGACCCACCGGGCATCACGACCGCGGCGGATGCGCCGCAGAAGCTGCACGGGATTATCGCCGAGTTCGAGACGGTCAACGATGTCGTGCACGCCGCGAAGAAGACCAAGGCCGAGGGCTTTAAGCACTGGGACGTACACAGCCCGTTCCCGATCCACGGGATCGACGCCGCGATCGGTATCCGCCCGACGATCCTGCCTTGGATCGTGCTGTGCTGCGGGCTGACGGGGCTGGTGGCCGGGATGTCGCTGGCGGTCGGGACGATGGCGACGGACGCGATCGACCTGCCGGGCCTGCCCGGTGCGGCGGCTCCGATCCGTGGGTACAAGTTCCTGATCTCGGGCAAGCCTTTTAATAGTTTCCCGGCGTTTATCCCGGTGATGTTCGAGACGACGATCCTGCTGTCTGCGTTCGGCGCGGTCTTCGGGATGCTGTTTTTGAACCGGCTGCCGAAGCTGGCGAACCCGCTGCTGAAGAGTATGAACTTCCGGCGTTCGACGGCGGACCGCTTCTTTATCGAAGTCGAGGCCCGCGACAACCGGTTTGATAAGGACAAGACCGCCGAGTTCTTGAAGGGGCTCGGCGCTGTGTCTGTGGAATTGATTGAGGACTAACCCCCCGGATGACTCCCCCGGAGTACTTCCCCGGGTTTTGGGACGACGTATTCAGGCGTAACGCCTAAGTAAACGTGAGAGACCGATGCTCAAGTGGATCGTTGAAGAACTGAAGCTTCCTGCCCCGCCGTTCTGGTTGATCGGTATGGTATTGATCCTGGCGTGTCTGCCGCTGGTGCCTCTGGCGTTTACGGCGCGGGCGCGGGTGTCCACGTCGGAGAAGACCCGGCCACATATCTTTTTAGATATGGACAAGCAGACCAAGCTCAAGGCGCAGGCGGACTCGACGGTGTTCGCGGACGGCCGGGCGATGCGTCCGCCGGTACCGGGCACGATCGCTTGGGGTAAGGACGCCTCGGCCCCTGACGCTGACCTGCTCGCCGAGGACGACCACTACTTCCGCGGCTACCGGCTTGAGAAGAACGCGGACACCGGCGAGATGGACACGGTCTACTATGAAGGCTTCCCCGGCCGGGTGACGGTCGACGAGGTGTTGATGAAGCGTGGCCAGCGCCAGTTCAATATTTATTGTGCGCCATGCCACGGGCTGGGCGGGCAGGGTGACGGGACGATCTATCAGCGGTCGTTGCAGATCCAGGCCGGCTGGGTTCAGCCGAACAACCTGACCGACGAGGAACGCATGACCCGGGTCGAGGGGCACCTGTTTAATACGATCACCAACGGCATCCGCAACATGGCGGGCTACGGCAACCAGGTCCCGGTCGAAGACCGCTGGGCGATCGTGGCCTACCTCAAGGCGTTGCAGCTGAGCCAGGACGCCCCGGCGTCGATCGCGGGCGGCGTGCAGTAAACACGATTTGGATTGATACAGCCCGTGACCCGGGCTGGTGAACGAGTTTTTTGACCGATACAAGCAGGAGCGAATCACCTTGGCTCATCATCACGAGCCCGTACTGAAAGATGACGACAAGCGGCGCCTGGGCGCCGGGGCGCGGTCGTTCGGCCTGACCGCGGTTGTGGTCGGCGTTGTCGCGCTGATCGTCGCGATCGTTGTCTCGATGATGGGTGCCGGCGGCTGGGAACGCTTCGGCTTCGCCTACGTCGTCAATTACAGCTACTTCCTGAGCATCACGCTCGGGGCGTTATTCCTGGTTTTGGTCACGCACCTGTTCCGCGCCGGCTGGGTCGTGGCGGTCCGCCGGGTCCCCGAGGTCATCGCGGGGAACATGCCCGTGATGGCGGTGCTGTTCATCCCGATCTTGCTGTACGTCTTTATGGGGCACGGGATGCTGTACCCCTGGGCGGGTGCGTCGCACGACGAGGCGGGACACGCTTATGTGCCGCAGCGTCATGCCGAGATCATCACGGTCGCCAATGAAGCAGAGGGCGACGATCACGGCGGCCACGAAGCCGACGCCGATCACGGCGGTCACGGCACCGGTCACGGGGTCACCCCCGCGGACCACGGCGGCGACATCGTCGCGGCGCGTGAAGCCAATCATCACCTGCACGAAGGGCACCTGATCCCGATCAAGAGCGCGTACCTGAACACCGGGTTCTTCACCGCGCGGTGGATCGTCTACCTATTAGTCTGGTGCGGGCTGGGGGCTTACTACCTCAAGACCTCGGTCGCTCAGGAGTCCGGCAACGGGGTGAAGCTGACCCGCAAGCTGGAGGTGCTGTCCGCCCCGGGCACGCTGCTGTTTGCGATCACCTTCACGTTCGCCGCCTTCGACCTGCTGATGTCGCTGGACCCGGTGTGGTTCTCGACGATGTGGGGCGTGTACCACTTCGCGGGCTCGGCGCTGGCGACGGTCTGCACGGTGACGCTGGCGTTGATGGCGTTGCAGCGGTCCGGGTACCTGCCGAGCGTGAATGTCGAGCACTACCACGACCTTGGCAAGCTGATGTTTATGTTTGTGTTCTTCTGGGGTTACATCGCTTTCAGCCAGTTCATGCTGATCTGGTACGGGAACCTCGCGGAGGAGACGTACTGGTTTGAGCTGCGTGGGATCACGACGCAGGCGGGGAATCCGTTTAATTCAGGGTGGACCGTGGTGGCCGTGGTGCTACTATTTGGGCACCTGCTGATCCCGTTCCTGGGGCTGCTTTCCAGGTGGATCAAGCGTAGCCGAAAGCTGCTGGCATTCTGGGCGATCTGGCTGCTGGCGATGCACTGGATCGATCAGTGGTGGGTTGTGATGCCGAATTATTCGTCGCCTGACATCCCGCTGCCGACGGTCGAGCTGCTGTGCCTGGTAGGTATCGGCGGGATCGCGGTCGGGACGGCGGTGCTGCGTGCGACCCGTCAGGGGCTGATCGCTGCGGGCGACCCGCGGCTCGGCGATTCGCTTGGCCATGTGAACATGTATTAAGGATAAGAAACGATGCCCTCCGGCTCACACGACATCAACGTCAAGCTGCTCGTCCTCATGGGCATCCTCAGCACGATCCTTGTGATTGCGCTGGTGGTCGCGACGCAGGCCTGGTTCCGCTACGAGTTCCAGCAGGAAAACAACCGCAAGTACGTCGAGGTCCCCTTCACCGAACTGGTGGAGATCCAGGAGACGCAGCTCAAGGCGATGAACGCCGCCCCGCACTACGCGGACCCCAGCGCCAAAGACCGGATCGTGATCCCGATCGACATGGCGATGAAAGAAGTGATCAAGGCCAACGCGAAGTAAACAGAAAAGATGCTTGCCCCGGTGTTGGGGCAGTGATTGAGATAGATAAGAACGATGATCCGAAACGTGACAACCCGACTGCTGCCCGTGATCACGGGCGTTGTGTTGGCGGCCCTGGTGGGGCCGGCGGCGCAGGTTGTCTGTGGTCAGGCGTATGTCCCGCAGGACTCAAACGCCCCGGCGGATATGCAGTCCCAGCAGCTTAAGAGCGTGGACATGGATTATCAGCTGGGGGCGCAGGTCTCGCCGAACCTGGTCTTTACCAACTCGGAAGGCGAGCGCGTCAAGCTCGGAGATTACTTCGACGGCGAACGCCCGGTCATCCTGCAATTGGGCTACTACCAGTGCCCGATGCTCTGCGGGCTGGTCTTTGAGGGGGTGCATACCGCGGTCGGCGAGATGGACTGGGTCCCCGGGGATCAGTATCAGATCATCACGGTCAGCATCGACCCGGCGGAGATGCCTTCCCTTGCCAAGAGCAAGAAAGAAACGCTCACCACCGACCTGGAGAACAACGCGGGCATGTCCGGCTCGGAGGACGGCTGGCACTTCCTGGTCGGCGAGTCGCACATGATCGAACGGCTGGCCGACGAGGTCGGGTTCGGGTTTACCTGGGTCCGTGAGCAGCAGCAGTTCGCCCACCCGGCGGTGATTATGATCCTCTCGCCCGACGGGAAGATCACACGCTACCTCTCGGGGGTGAAGTACGAGCCGCAGACGCTTCGGCTGTCGCTGGTCGAGGCCTCGGAGGGCAAGGTCGGGTCGATCCTGGATAATTTTCTGCTGACCTGCCTGCACTATGACCCGGCGCTGGGGACGTATTCGGCCACGGCGATGGGGATCATGCGGATCGGCGGGGCGGTGACGGTAGTGATATTGATGATGGTCATCGGGGGTTTTTTGTGGCGGGATTACCGCCGACGTATAGCGAACGGAACACACACGGCCGCGCCCCGCGCGGCGCAGGGCTAACGCCTAAGGGATTGGAACGCGGATGCTGGCGATCCTTGCACAAGCCGAGAAGACTCTTTTCCTCCCCGCTCAGCGGTCGACCGTGGCCGCTTCGCACGACGGGCTCTATCACTTTGTCCTCTGGATGAGCGTGATCTGGCTGATCCTGATCGCCGGGGTGCTGGTTTACTTTGTCATCAAGTACCGCCGCAAGAGCCCGCACGACAAGCCGGTCGGCCCGACGCACTCCACCGCGATCGAGCTGGGCTGGACGCTGCCGCCCTTGATCCTGGTGATGATTATCTTCGTCTGGGGCTTCCGCGGTTTCCTGGACATGAACCAGCAGCCCAACGGTGCAACGCAGAACCAGGTGCTGGTCGCGGCGAGCAAGTGGAGCTGGTCCTTTACGTATCCCAATGGCATTCAGGACTCTACGGAGCCCAAGCCTGTCCTGCACGTCCCGGTCAACACGCCGATCAGCCTGGTGATGACCTCCAGCGACGTGATCCACAGCTTCTATGTCCCGGAGTTTCGGGTGAAGCAGGACGTGGTGCCCGGGCGGTACAGCAAGATGTGGTTCGAGGCGACTGAGGTCGGGACGTACAACCTGTACTGCACCGAGTACTGCGGCGAGAAGCACTCGGACATGATTACCAAGGTGATCGTGCAGACGCAGGAAGATTACGACGCGTATATGAAGAAGCTTGAAGACGAGCTTCAAAGCATGCCCCCCGTCGATCTTGGCAAGCGATCATATAATGTATATGGCTGCAAGCAGTGCCACTCCCTGGACGGCACGCCGGGCACGGGCCCAACGTGGAAGGACGTGTTCGGGGCCGAGCGTAAATTCAGCAACGCCAGCCCACGCGTGGCGGATGAGAATTACATCCGCGATTCGATCCTGAATCCGGGTAAAGAGGTTCTGGAGGGCTACGACAACAACTTGTCGACCTTCCAGGGCAGGATCAGTGATAAAGAGATCACCGGCGTGATCGAGTTCCTGAAATCGATCAGCGACAATTACGACGGGCCGATCCTTGAGAAGGCCCCGGATGCCCCGACGGCTGAGGGTGAAGGCACCGATCAGGCCACGGACGAAACCACCGCAAACGAGTAGAGACAGAACACGGGCCTATTGATTAAGGCCAAACGCAGCGAGGATACTTACGATGTCGGTCATACAAGACCCGGTCAAATCAGGCGTCTACGGCGGGGACCCCGGCCCCGGCGGGACGAACTACATCAACCACAGCAAGGGCATCCTGTCCTGGCTGCTGACGGTTGACCACAAGCGCATCGGGCTGATGTACATGGTCTGCGTGCTGACCGCGTTCCTGGGCGGCGGGCTGCTGGCGATCATGCTGCGCACGATGCTGATGCTGAAGACGGCGTCGCCCGAGCTGGTCGAGACCGGCGCGAAGACCGCGGAAGAACTGGCCAAGAGTCAGAACCTATATAACCAGGTCTTCACCCTCCACGGGGCGATCCTGGTGTTCATGTTCATCATCCCGGCGGTCCCGGCGATCCTGGGCAACATGATCCTGCCCCTGATGCTGGGTGCGAAAGACGTCGCGTTCCCCCGGCTGAACCTGCTGAGCTGGTACTGCTGGGTCGGCGGGGCGATCTTCTTTGTGTTTGCACTGCTCAACGGCGGCCTGGACACCGGCTGGACGTTCTATACGCCTTACTCCAGCTCGACGAGCACCGCGGTGACCACCGCGACGATGGGCGCGTTTATCCTGGGGTTCAGCTCGATCCTCACGGGGCTGAACTTTATCGCGACGATCCACATGCTCCGCCCGGCGGGCATGGGCTGGTTCAGGATGCCGCTGTTCCTCTGGGCGCTGTACGCGACCAGCGTGATCCAGGTGCTGGCGACGCCCGTGCTGGCGATCACGCTGCTGCTGCTGATGGCCGAGCGCGTGCTGCACGTGGGCATCTTTGACCCCGCGCTGGGCGGCGACCCGGTGCTGTTCCAGCACTTCTTCTGGTTCTACTCACACCCCGCGGTGTACATCATGATCCTGCCGGGCATGGGCATCATCAGCGAGCTGATGGCGACCTTCTGCCGACGCCAGGTGTTTGGCTACAGCTTCATCGCGTTCAGCTCGATCGCGATCGCGCTGCTGGGCTTCCTGGTCTGGGGCCACCACATGTTCACCAGCGGCCAGAGCGCGATGACCAACGCGGTCTTCAGCCTGATCACCTTCTCGGTGGCGATCCCCTCGGCGATCAAGGTCTTCAACTGGCTGGCGACCATGTACAAGGGCAGCATCAGCCTGGCGACCCCGATGCTTTACTCGCTGGCGTTTATCTGGCTGTTCACCATCGGCGGGCTGACCGGCGTGTTCCTGGGCGCACTGAGCCTGGACATCATGGCCCACGACACCTACTTCGTCGTCGCCCACTTCCACTACGTCATGGTCGGGTCGATGCTGACCTCGTTCATCGGCGGGATGTACTACTGGTGGCCGAAGATGTTCGGGAAGATGTACAACGAGACCGTGGCGAAGATCGCCTGGGGCCTGATCTTCATCGGGTTCAACATGACGTTCTTCATCCAGTTTATTGCCGGCAGCCAGGGGATGCCTCGGCGGTACGCCGACTACCTGCCGGAGTACGCGTTTTATCACAAGTTTTCCACGCTCGGGTCGTATGTGTTAGCCGCGGGGCTGTTCTTGGTGCTGTTCAACTGGATCCACTCGCTGTTGGCTGGGAAGAAGGCTCCACAGAACCCCTGGGGCGGGAACACGCTCGAGTGGCACACCGCCAGCCCGCCGCCGCATGAGAACTTTGATTACGAGCCGCACGTCACCGAGCCTTACGAGATGCGTGCCTGGGACTACGACGAATCGATCGACGGCTATGTGTACAACAAGGAACGGGCCATCGAGCTTGAGGCACAGGGCCATCACTGATCTGAATTAACCACCGGACACTTGGGCCAGGCTGAACCCCGGCCCCCGGAAATTGACCGCTTATGAGCAGCGAACACGAACATCACGACCACCCGCCGCATCTGGCGCACCACTTCGAGACCCCGGCGCAGCAGTTCGAGTCCGGCAAGCTTGGGATGTGGGTCTTCCTGGCGACCGAAATCCTCATGTTCGGCGGGCTGTTCTGCGCCTACGCGATCTACCGCGGCAACCACCAGGACGTGTTCCTGTATGGGTACGGTGCGTTGGACAAGATGTGGGGCGCGACCAACACCGTGGTCCTGCTCGCCAGCTCGCTGACGATGGCTTGGGGCGTCCGGGCGGCGCAGAAGGGTCAGCAAAAACTATTATTGGCGATGCTCATCGCGACGTTCATGGGCGGCGTCGGGTTTATGTGCATCAAGACGATCGAGTACAAGGCCAAGTGGGACCACCACCTGTTCCCAGGCACGATGAACGCCTTTTATTACGAGGCCGGCTCGCCGAAGTACCCGGACGACATGGCCCACGCGATCGAGTACATCAATAAGAAGAACGCCGGCGGCCATGCCGAGGGAGAGCACGGCGAGGACGCGCATGGTGACGATTCCCACGGCGAAGATTCTCACGGCAGCGAGCCCGCCCACGAAGAGGCGGCACCCGAAGCGCATGAGCCTGCCCCGGTGGTGATCCCCGCGGCGTTCGGCCCACCCGTGGACGTGTCCGTGGTCAAGCCCCCGGCGAGCCCGGCAGACCTGGGCGTCCTGGATAGCGCGATCGATGCCGCCGGTGACACGACCGTGCCCAGCGCGGCCCACACGCAGGTCCTCTGGGACGACCTCTCGGCGGAGCAGCAGAAGAAGGTTCACCTGTTCTTCGGCATCTACTTCATGATGACCGGGCTGCACGGGCTGCACGTCCTGATCGGGATGGGCGTGATCGCCTGGCTGATCTGGAAAGCGGCCAAGGGCACCTTCGGCAAGGACTACTTCACCCCCGTCGACATCGGCGGGCTCTACTGGCACCTGGTCGACCTGATCTGGATCTTCCTGTTCCCGCTGCTGTACCTGATCCACTAAGGAGACGCGACAAGTCGCGTCGCTTCGTTACGACCTCGGACAAGACCCCAAACCCTAGACCCCAGACCCTACTATGAGCGACGCACATTCACACGACGACCACGGACTGGGGCACATCAGCCCCGTCTGGATGCTGCTACTGATTTTTGCGCTGCTGATCTTCTTTACGTTCATCACGGTTGCGGTGACGTACATCGATCTGGGTGCGGCGAACATCTGGATCGCGTTGGCGGTGGCGGTGGTCAAGGCGGCGCTGGTCGGGCTGTACTTCATGCACCTGCGTTACGACTCGCCGTTCAACGGCCTGATCCTGGTCAGCGCGTTCCTGTTCCTGGCGATCTTCATCGGGTTCGCCCTGATGGACACCGGCGAGTATCAGGGCGACCTGAGCCCGCCGGAGACGGTCCGCCCGGTCAGCGGGTGAGTTCCCACGGAAAACCTATTTGCCCTGTGTTGGTCCCCGGTCCGTATCTGTACTACAGTTTGTCGGGGGTTATCTGTTGGCCTATTCGGTAAGCATCCATGAACGCTTCTACGCCCGACAAACCCGGATTTTTCGAGGATCGGCACACCCACCTGCCTAAGGGGACCGGGGTGCTTGGGATGTGGTTGTTCCTGGTGACGCTGGGCATCCTGTTTGCGGCGTCGCTGTTTGCGTACCTGTTTATCCGGATGCAGTCGTTGTCGGCGGTGACGGACCCGAACACGGGGGACGTGATCCGTGAGGCCGGGCCGGCGCTGGGGTCGATCACGATCCCGGCGGGGCTGTGGGTCTCGACGATGGTGATGCTGGCGTCGAGCCTGACGATCCATCTGGCGCTGCGTGCGGTGCAGCAGGAAAGGTTGATGGTGTTCCGCCGATGCTTGTGGGTGACGCTGGCGCTGGCGGCGTTGTTCCTGGTGATCCAGACGCCGAGCCTGATGACCCTGCTGTCTGAGCACCAGGCCCATCAGGAGCTTCGCCGAGACAACCTGAATCTGGGCGCGGTTCCGCAGGGGATGATCTTCTTCCTGATCGTGATCCACGCGCTGCACCTGATCGGCGGGCTGATCCCGCTGGGCGTCGTGACGTTTCAGGCGTCACGCAGCCGATACGACCACGAGTCGTACAACCCGGTCAGGTACGTCGCGATGTACTGGCACTTCCTGGATGTCGTCTGGCTGTGCCTGTTCTTCGGGCTGCTGCTGATCGGGTGATCCCCCGGAAGTCCCCCCGGAAGTCCCCCCGGAAGTTCCCCCGGCCCTCGGAAGTTTGGGAAGAATGAAATGTGTGTGTGGTTGAGTGCGCCGATTCCCCGGCGGAACCGGGGGCGGAGGGGGTTGGGCCAAGCCGTTTTTATATGCGGGGCTTGCTGATCGGGTGTGGTGTGTCTATGGTCAGGGGTAGGCTGGCCTCGGCGGGGCCGGCGGTGAAGCGACTTTTCCGTGAGTGAGAATCCATCCAAAAAGGCTGCCGGCGCTGAGCTAACCGGTGACGGCAAGATGCAGGACGCCCAGGCGTCCAACGCCCGGCTTGTGCTGCGCCTGTTGCGGCTGGGGTGGAACTACAAGCTGCCGGCCCTGGGGGTGATCGGGCTGCAGTGCGTGCTGCTGGCGTTTGCGCTGTCCGGGCTGGGGCTGACGGGGCTGGGCATCGACGTGATCCGCAAGGGGCTGGACGACGGTGCGCCCGAGCCGGCGTACCCGTTTGGGCTCATGCCGCCAGGCGACTGGTCGGCGATGAAGATCGTGTGCGTGGTGGCGCTGGCGGTGCTGGGCGTGGCGTCGGTGCGTTTCTTCCTGGACAAGACCTCGCGGATCGCCAAGGCGGTGCTGGTGCTGCGGATCATCGTGGACCTGCGTGCCCGGGTCTACGACAAGATGCAGCGGCTGAGCTTCAGCTTCTTCGATGCCAACAGCTCGGGCTCGATCATCAACCGTGTGACGTCGGACGTGCAGGCGGTGCGGATGTTTATCGACGGCGTGCTGATCGAGGTCTTGATGCTGTTGATCTCGCTGGTGTTTTTCGTGGGGTACATGCTGAGCATCCACGCCTGGCTGACGGTCTGGTGCCTGGCGACGACGCCGGTGCTCTGGATGATTACGGTGATTTTTTCCAAGCAGGTCAAGCCGGCGTGGCGGAAGAACCGGGAGCTATTTGATACGGCGGTGCTTCGGCTGTCGGAAAATGTTCAGGGCGTGCACGTGGTGAAGGGGTTTTCCCGCCAGCCCCAGGAGATCGAGAAGTTTGTCGATTCCAACGCGGCGGTGCGCGACCAGAAGCAGTGGATCTTCTGGCGGGTCTCGACGTTTGTGCCGTTGATCGGGTTCCTGCCTCAGATCAACCTGGTGGTGCTGATGGTGTACGGGGGGCACCTGTACATGACGGACGACACGTTCCGGATCGGGAGCGGTTTCTTCGTTTTTGCCGGGCTTTTACAGCAGTTTTCCGCGCAGGTCGGGAGCATCGCGGTGATCGCCAACAGCGTGCAGCAGAGCATGACGGGGGCGCAGCGTGTGTTTGAGGTGCTGGATACGCCGTCGGGTATCGAGAGCCCGCCGAACGCGGTGGCGCTGCCGTGTGCCGAGGGTCGGGTCGAGCTTGAGTGTGTGACGTTCGGTTATCAGCCCGGCGAGCCGGCGATCTCGCAGGTGAGCATCGTCGCGGAGCCCGGGCAGACGATCGCGGTCCTGGGCGCGACCGGCGCGGGCAAGAGCACGCTCCTGAGCATGATCCCCCGGTTCTACGACCCGCAGCAGGGGCGGGTGCTGATCGATGGGAAGGATATCCGTGGGTATGAATTGAATGATCTTCGGCGGAACATCGGGCTGGTGTTTCAGGAGAGTTTTTTATTCAGCAACACGGTCGCGGCGAACATCGCGTTTGGGCACCCCGAGGCGACGATGGAGCAGATCGAGAAGGCGGCGAAGATCGCGTCGGCGCACGAGTTTATTATGAAGCTTGAGAAGGGGTACGACACGATCCTCAGCGAGGGCGGGGCGAACTTCTCCGGCGGGCAGCGTCAGCGTCTGGCGATCGCGCGGGCGGTGCTGCTTGAGCCGGCGATCCTGCTGCTGGACGACCCTACGGCGGCGATCGATCCGCAGACGGAGCACGAGATCCTTGAGGCGATGAACAACGCGATGCGTGGGCGGACGACGTTTGTCGTGGCGCACCGGTTGAGCACGCTGCGTCGGGCGGACAAGGTGATCGTGCTCGAGAAGGGTCGGGTCGTCCAGACCGGGACGCACGAGGAGCTGATGGACGCCCAGGGGCATTACCGTCATGCCGCGAGGCTGCAGATCGCGGACCGCGAGAGCCGTGAACTGCTGGGGATGACTCTGGGCGAGGGGGACGGGATATGAGCCAGGCCAAGTCGGTCAGGATGCTGACACACGTGGTCCGTGACCAGGAGGCGCACAAGCGCCCGCTGGATATGGCGTTGATCCGTCGTGTGATGGGGCTGATGCGGCCGCACAAGCGGAAGCGCAACGTGCTGCTGCTGGTCTGCCTGCTCAGGTCGTTGCAGTTGCCGGTGCTGGGTTTACTGATCGCGATGGCGATCAACGGGCCGATCACGGCGGGGGACCGGGCGGGGACCTGGTATTACGCGATCGGCTTTGTGCTGCTGGCGGGGTTCACGTCGCTGACGTTCCACTTCCGCCAGCGGTACGGGCTGGAGCTGGGCGAGTCGGTGGTGTATGAGCTGCGCAACCGGATCTTTGTGCACCTGCAGCAGATGCCGATGAAGTTTTACAACCGGACGAAGCTGGGGCGGATCATCAGCCGGATGACCAGCGACGCCGAGGCGATCCGCGCGGGCGTGCAGGACGTGTTGTTTGTGTCGATCGTGCAGGGCGGGCAGATGTTTTTTGCTGCGGCGATCATGCTGTATTACGACTGGGTATTGTTCCTGGTTGTGATGGTGATGGCGCCGGTGCTGTTGTTGATCAGCAACTATTACAGGCACCGGTTGAGCACGGCGTGGCGTAATGTGCAGGAGAGCTTCAGCCGGGTGACCGCGACGCTGGTCGAGTCGGTGACGGGGGTGCGAGTGACGCAGGGGTTTGTGCGCGAGGACGTGAACGCGGGGCTGTTCCGCGAGCTGGTGTCGGACCACGCGGGGTACAACATGCGTGCGGACCGGCTGGTGGGGGTCTTCCTGCCGTTGATCGAGCTGAATAACCAGTTGTTTATCAGCGCGCTGCTGGTGCTGGGCGGATACAAGGTGCTGGTGAACCCGGATCTCGGTGGGGGGACGGCGCAGGAGCAGTTCGCGGCGATGTGGGTGTTCTTCTTTATGGTGCCCAGCTTCTTCGGGCCGATCACGATGATCGGTCGGCAGTACAACATGGCGTTGACGGCGATGGCGGGTGCGGAGCGCGTGTTTGCGCTGCTGGACACCGAGCCGGAGCGGCTGGACGACGAGGACGCGCAAGACCCGCCGCAGCTTCAGGGGCGGGTTGAGTTTAAGGGGCTGGGGTTTGAGTATGTGGCGGGCACACCCGTGCTGAAGGGGATCAACTTCACCGCGGAGCCGGGGCAGACGGTCGCGCTGGTCGGGCACACCGGCAGCGGCAAGAGCACGATCACCAGCCTGATTGCCAAGTTCTACCTGCCGACCGACGGCCAGCTGCTGATCGACGGGCTGGACATCCGGAAGATCCGTGGCCGATCGCTGACGCAGCAGATCGGGATCGTGTTGCAGCAGAACTTCCTGTTCTCCGGCACGGTGATGGACAATATCCGCACCGGCCGAAGTGACGCCAGCGATCAAGATGTTATCGATGCGGCGCGGCGGCTGGACTGCCTGGACTTGTTTGAGTCGATGCCGCAGGGCTTGATGACCGAGGTCGGGGAGCGTGGTGGGAATCTATCGCTTGGGCAGCGGCAGCTGGTGTGTTTCACCCGGGCGATGCTGGCCGACCCGCGCATCCTGATCCTGGACGAGGCGACGTCGAGCGTGGACACGATGACCGAGGCGCGAATCCAGAAGGCGCTGTCCGTGCTGCTGGAAGGCCGTACGAGTTTTGTGGTCGCGCACCGGTTGAGCACCGTCCGGCACGCCGACCAGGTGCTGGTCCTGGATCAGGGCGAGATCGTCGAACGCGGCACACACAACGAGCTGCTGTCGCACGGCGGGACGTATGCGAATCTCTACCGGCAGTTCATCCATGCTTCGGAGGCGTGAGACCCGTATCTAAAAAAGCCCACGCTCGGTGAGCGCGGGCTTCTTGGATTCGGTTTGATTGATGATGCGATCAGGCCCGTCGCCGCAGCACCGCAATGCCACCCAGCCCCATCAAAGCCAGTGTGGCGGGCTCGGGGTTCACGAAGCTGTCGCTTTGCCCCTGTGACCCGATCGATCGGACGTGCATGCCAATGCGGAGCGTTCCGTCATCAAGCGCGGTTTGCACATCGGTCAGGCTCAAGCCCGGAAGCAGGTCGTAGACGATGCCGAGGATGTCGTCATTGGCATCGACGCCCCGGGAGGGGTTGCCTACCGCATCGGCCGAGAACGCACTGGTTGCTACGAACGGTGGGGAGAGGGTGTTGCCCTCCGGGAGGTTGCCCGGGTTGGCCCCGCCGCCGGTGAACTGGGTGAACCCGCCGAGTGAGTTCAGGACCGCGGACTGGCCGACGATCGTGCCGTCGTCGATATAGACTTCGCTGATGGCCGAGTCGATGCCCACCGCGTTCGTAAACGCGATCAGGATTTGGCCCGAGTTCAGCGAGGTGCTGAAGGTGCTGTTGGCTTCGGTGTTATCGTAGATGGTCGCTGCGAATTGGCTTGCGACATTTTCCGGGGCGTTCGCGGAGACTCTGAAGAACGAGACGTCGATCGTGTCGGCCTTTGTTGATGTTGCGAGGCCCATGACGGCCGCGACGCAGCCTGTGCATATCAGCCGGCCCGCCCTGTGGGTCGATGGATGAATGCTAAATAATCTCATCTGCTCTCTCCTCCGCAGTATGCCAGCATGCCACAACGTGCATGCCGATGCATTTGGCGAATATTAAGTGGGGGTATCTTCCGTGAGCCCCCCGTTTCACGTCTGGTATGACGAGTGTCTCTCCACATCCAAGGAGAGGTTGATCTTGTCTACTATAGGATAACAATGTTCACCTTGTATTTACAAGATATTTCTCATCATCGAATAGGAATATATGCTTATTTCGTGTGCGTTCTGGAAATCCAGGGCCTCAGGTGTCCTCGCCGTCGTTGGGCGGGGATTTTCAGACAAATCACTTCCATTATAGTTTGGTGAGACGGGTAAGCTGGCTCCGGCTTTGCGGTCAACCCGCGTCGTGGCGATTTGGCGCAACAGCACTATCCAGTTCCACGATCGCTTCGCTCACATTCGCCACCACGCGGTATAGGTCCCGGTGTTTGGGTTTGGCAAACTTCTCTTCGATAAAGTGCTCGAACAAGTCGATGAGTCGGTCGTAGAACCCGTGGCAGTTGAGGATGATGATCGGGCGGTCCTGGTATTTCAGGACACGGAGGACAAGAACCTCGGCGAGCTCTTCGAGAGTGCCGAAGCCGCCGGGCAGGATGACGAAGGCGT
>CBDUNP010000007.1:0-25401 GCA_965368605.1 uncultured bacterium
AGGTCCTCACCTGTAACCCAGCGTTTCATTTCCCGGGCCGCCTTGACCTGATTGAGGATGTAGTCCCCGTAGGCTACCAGGTGCGCCGCCTCCCCTTCGAGCCGTTCTTCTTGGTCTTTGAGGTTGGCCAGGGCCTGAGCGGATTGATCGATTCTTTCTTCTTGTTCTTGTGGTGTCAGATGGTCGGACAGCAGGTCGGTCGTAAGTTGTCTAATCTCGTCGCCCAGCACCGCTTCGAAATCGCCCAGCGCTTGCTTACAGAGTTCTAGCTTTTCATAAAGCCGCTGGTAGATGCGGGCGTCGATGGTCTCGGCATACAGCAGGTTCCAGATGAGGATCTTGTCCGCTTTCTGACCCAGTCGGTCCAGTCGGCCGATACGTTGCTCCACCCGCATCGGATTCCAGGGCAGGTCGTAGTTGATCAGCATGCGGCAGAACTGCAGATCGATGCCCTCGCTACCGATCTCAGACGAAAGCAGCACCCGGATGCTCGGGTCAGATTGGAACCGTTGCAGGATCTGGTCTTTGGTCTCAGGGATCCCGCCGTGCATGACGATATTCTGGACGCCGTCCTCGGTCAGGCGTTCCCCCAGATAATTGAGGGTCTCGCGGAAGGTCGAAAACAGCACGACCTTCTCCTTGGGGTGGTCCGCGAAGTACGCTTGCAGGATCTCCCGCACACGTTTGTATTTCGAGTCGTTCTGCATCAACTCCTCGACCGTGCCCATCTCGTCTACCCGGTCGATGAGGGTTTGGGTCAACGGCCCGATCTCATCGCGGGCCCGCCGGTTTTCCCTCGAGGCGGCCGCGTCGTCGTCGATGTTCTGGCGGCGCTGCCGCCAAGCCCTGAGCGTGGCCGGCATGCTGCTGGACATCTGCCGTTGTGGGGTGGAGAGGATAAAGCCGTCGCAGGCGTCTCGGGACCGGGCGTAGTCGATCACATAATCAGTGACCTGCCGGTAAAACGCCTCCTCCGGCACGGTCATCCGGATCGCTTCGGCCTGCGGCTGCCGGACCACCCGCCACTCTTTGACCTCGCGTTTACGGGTGCGTGTGATGACATAGGCCAGTGGATTGACCATCTCCAAGCGGCGTGCCAGTTCGGCTCGTTGTTTCGGTTCGTTAAGCGAATCGGTTTCTTGCACCAAGCGTCGCGCCAGGGCGAGCTGGCGGTTGCCCTTCAGTAAAGGATGGCGTTCCGCCTCGTCCAGCAGGGCGTCGAGTGTGTCGGTTGACCGGGACTTTGAGAACAGGTGCTCACGCGCTTCAACCAAGGGGCGGCTAGCCTCTAGAATGCGCTGCAGATCTTCTTGCCGCTCGAAGATGTCTGCATCTAGCAGATTGAGCAAGGAGAACAGGTCTTGGTTGCGGTTATGGATCGGGGTGGCGGTCAGCATGAGCAGGTGCTCAGACACCGACCGGATAAGCTGGCCGAGTTCGTTGGTCTGGGACTCGGGGTTGCGCAGGTAGTGGGCCTCGTCGATAATCACCAAGTCGAACAACGACTCGTCTTGATCCCGCGATTGCAGGAACCTGGCCAGCTGGGCCGCCCCGTTGCCTGTTTCGGAGGGGTCGTCCCAGTGCCGGTGGGGTCGTGCCCCCTCCAAGCTGCAGATCAATGCAAAGCCCTGGGTGATGGTTTCCGGTTGCTTCAGTTGCTTGAGCAGTTGTTTGGCGTTGACGATGTCGGCCCGGATCCCAAAACGGTTCACCAACTCCCGCTGCCACTTTTCGCGCAGCATGGCGGGACACAGGACCAACAGGTGCCGCAGGTCAAAGCGGCTTCGGATCTCGGTCCAGATCAGACCCGCTTCGATCGTTTTACCTAAGCCCACCTCGTCCGCGATGAGTAAGGCGTTGCTGGGGGAATTGAGGAATCGCAGCACCGGCTTGAACTGGTAGGGGTAGAAGTCGGTGTTAGTGGTCTCCATGCTGTAGATCACGTCGGCCAGCCGGCCGGTGAGTCGGGCGTGGGTGAGGGTGCGGCGAAGGTCCAGCGGCCGCCCCAGGATCCCGGTCTTCTGGGCCTTACGCAGCAGGTCCAAGGGGTTCTCGCGTCCGGCCGGGACAGGCTCGAGCTGCTCGGCCGGGATGTACTGCGTCATGTCGGGGAACATCACCTGATAGCGCAGGCCTCGGCCCCGGCGACCGGGCCGGGTCAGACCGGTCACCATGCCGATCCGAGTCGGATCGCCCTTGAGCCGCACCCGCATGTGGGCCTCAAAAACCGGTTCCTCGACTTTGGTTCCAGACGTTGCGTCCATGGGCACCCCTTAAATGAATACCAGTGACAGGCGAGCCGCTATTCTAGCCGTTCCTGAGCCATATCAAACAGTTAAGTCACAAAATCATTCAAGACTGACAACGGCATGTCAGTGGCCATATTTGGGTGTTTTGAGCGATTCTATATTTAACGGAGATGCACTGGTCTCTTAAACACAGGCCTACTGGTGTGCGTCCCTCATCTTTCGATCCAGGTAGGCTTGATACGTCTCGCCGGTGTTACGGAGGCAGTTCAGATCGAGGTCAACGAACTCAGGATCTGATTCAAGATCGTACACGTCGATACCAGCCTCTTGCAGCCAATCCACAGTGATTTCATAGAACTGGCCGTCGGGGCAGAACTCCATGTGTGGACGAAACGGTCCTGATCCGTCATCCCGGAACCATGCACCCGATGCTTCGGACCTGTGGCCCCGCTTTTCCATCATGTGGTAGGCGATCTGGTAGAAGTCGCGCTTCGTGAAGTATCGACCCTTTCTTTTGTGGATTAGACGGATCACATCCAAGATCAGGTTGTTGTGTTTGTAGCTCATATCGTTTTCCTTTCTGTGTGTCATGCTGTCAGATGGACGGTTTGTTCCGAACCGAATTCCACATCCTTGCTCATGGAAGCGGGTGTAAGGGCGGCGTAGTGACGCCGGCAGATCTCCGGTGAGTTGCCCATCAGGGTGGCGATCTTGTAGAGGCTCACGCCGTTCTGCGCTAGGCGGCTGCCGAAGGTGTGGCGATAGTCCAGGCAAGACCAAGTCAGCCCCGCCTTTAAGTTGGCCTGCCGCAGGTGGCGGCTGAAGTTGTCCGGGTCCCAGCGCACGGCTTTGGGGCTGGGGAAGTACCAGTCGCCGTGCGCTGGCCGGCGGCTGTACCTGTCCAGGTAAGGGCGTAGATCCGAGCTGATCGGCACCGCCCGATTTACCCGGGTTTTGGGCTGCCAAGTTTCCCCTTGCACGGTCTTGGCCTGTATGCGGATCATGCCGCGGGTGCCGGCTTGAAGATCGACATTGTCTGCTGTAAGCCACACGAGTTCCTCGCGACGCAGGCCGGCGTAGATGAGGACCGCAACCATGGCCTGCAGCTGGCCATACTCGTCTAGGGTCTCGAGTTGCGTCTGAATCTCGGGCAGTTGCAGGTACCGGATCTGGGGTGCCCGCTCACGGTAGCGTTCCAGGTCAACTGCCGGGTTGCGGTCCCCCGGCATCTTGACCCGGCCGGTCTTCATGGCCCAGTTGAATATGCGAACTAAGATCTCCCGGTACCGGTTGGCCGTCTTCGGCGCCAGGCCGCGGCGGCGTACATGGCCGGTAAGAAACGCGTCGAGCTGGCCCGTGGTGATCAGCTCAAAGGCGTCCGCCTCGACCTGCACGCCACGGGCCCGGTGGTCCTGGACCGCGTCCGGATTTAGGGGACGTTTCCGTGACCGCTCGGTCACGCGCCGGCTGGTGATCTTTAGGCCAACACAGATTGGACCAAAGGCTTCGCGCAAGTAGTAGATGTCGGTCTGGGCGCTCTTGGCCGTCTTGATCGTACGGATATGTTGCACGTACGCATCAAGCACCTCTGCGACCGGCGTGCGGGTGGGCAACGGTGAACCATCGCCTTGGAACCGGGCCGATTCGAATTGGCGTAGATGTTCTTTGGCAACTTGAAGTGACCGGGTGCGCAGACTGCGCCGACGGGGTTTGCCACCCGTGCACCACTGGATGTAATACGTGCCCTTTCGTTGGATGAGACTGGCCATGGTGGAACCTCCTTCCTAGGGAGTGAACCGCAGGTCCCATTCATGGCCGTGGGTGGTTTTGTGTACAGTCTTGTGTACATCTTCACCATGTTTCCCACAAAAAAAGGGACCTGCGATGACGCAAGTCCCTTTCCGAAAAGCAATAGCGGGGGCAGGATTCGAACCTGCGACCTCCGGGTTATGAGCCCGACGAGCTACCAGGCTGCTCTACCCCGCATCCTGGCCCGGCATAGTAGCAGGCCCGTGGTAGTCGGGCAAGGCGACTCGTCCCCAGCTTTTTCTGGCAGATCATACGGCGTCCTCATGTGTGCCCCGCCCCGCGCATGGGCTCCGTTTTTCGGTTTGCCGTGACACGGAACGTCCCTCGGGCCTGGCCCTTGGATTTGGCCCGCTCGGCGGCGAGGTCGTACGGCGATTCCGGGGCGGCACCCATTCCGCCAACCGCGCCCTTCAACGGCTTGCCAGGTTAGGGCCGACCCCCGAAACCGGCGGGGTGGCTTCTTGGTCCATGACCGCCAAGGTGGCAACGGCGTCCTGAACACGATCGGCCGAGCCCATCGGTTGGTGCATGAACGCTACCTTATATGAAGAGGGTGTCCTGACCGACGTCGTCTCCTTGGGATTCAACCCATACTGCCCGGCGCAACGATCATGTTAAATTACATGTCAGCAGATGCGGGCGACTACGCCGATGCATACGCACCCGCCAACCAGACGGCTGGCTGCCGCGCCGTTCCTTGCAATGCCCAGTGCCAGCCGCCGTTTGGCCTGCCGCACGCATGAATCTCCGCAGACAAGCCCGGGTGACCGAATACACGCAAGGGCGCATGGCTGATCGGTAGGGGGGGCCTGCCTGCTGCTATCCAGCGGTCGATAAAACTCCGACACCTTCATCTCATGTTCAATTCAATGTCTGTTTGCCGGAGCTTGGCAAAGAGTTACTTGACACGATGCCGTGTCTTCACGAGGAGTACGTTTCGGCCAAAGGCTGGCTGGATTCACGGGCTTCTCTGGGGCCGTGCTCAATTTGTTTTGCTATTGCTTGTGCCTGTGCCTCGGTACACATGTGGTTAAATTCTAAAGCCATCGATATCTAATAGACAGGGTGTGAATCAAACATATTTTATGTAGCAGATACCCCGTGGCACGCGTCAAAAGGAAATGAAGCTTTAGATCGATCTTGTTGGGGCGTCAACGGCATTGAAAATGAAACAGCGGTACGAAAGCAGTTTTATCATCGATTTACGCCGAATTCCCACTGGCGATAATGATTATATCTTATTATAGTTAAATAAATTACGAAGCGTTAGGCGTTGGGTGTTGGCGTTGTGGTAAGGGGGTGGGTTGGAATCTTGGTTTTTTTGAAAATGGCAAGTAGTGTCAGCAGTGGTTGGGTCTCGTGCATGATGTTGAGCAGAAAAGGATTCCTTGTGGCATGGTTGTATTCCAATGAGTCAGCCCGTGAGCATCGAGCCGTCGTGGGTATGGGTTAATACGTTTTCTTTTGGATACGACAGGGAAAATCTTGGAGGATTGTTTTATGCCGGTAGAAGATTTTGCTGTCGCCTGTGTGCGTGATGGTTCAAGCGCCCATTGCGGCCGACCGGAAGGTCGACCTTAATGGTAGATACAAATACGGAGTTGGTTCCATTATCAGCCAGGCAGCATCACGAAGCATTCGAGGATGAAACATGCTTGCTCCAGCATGTCCCCATCATCGGATACCAGAGATATATCGAGGCGGTCGCTAACGGGTTGATCCCCGAGGCGCATGAGGACGCCTACGAGTTTCACTACATCGTTCGTGGCGACCTGGATTGGTGGGCGGAAGACACCAGCTGCAGGGTCAAGCCGGGCATGGTGTTTATGACTCGTCCCGGCGAGATGCACGGCTCAAGTGACACGTTTTTCCAGCCTACCGAGTTGTATTGGTTTCAGTTGCGTGTCCCCAAGTCCAAGCCGATGGCCGGGCTCACTGTGGCTGAGACGGGCTATCTTAGGCAGAGGCTGGCGTCACTGACTCAACGGATTTTTTCGGCATCAAACCAGATCCGGCCCGCCTTCGAGTGCATCCTGGATGAGCACCGCTTCCCGTCCTCAAGCAGCCCGATCATCGCCCGCGCCGGCCTACATCAACTCATCGGTTTCCTGATCCGCGACCACGACAGTTATGTCGGCGGCCATCACGAGCCGCCGCCGCTGTCTTCGCAGATTCAAAGCGCGGTCGATCTGATCAGCAGCAGCCTGGGCGAGCCGCCCCCGATCGACCACGTGGCCAAGCAGGTATGCATGAGCCCGGGCCATTTCAGGGCAAGGTTCAGGCAGGAGACCGGGTTTTCACCGTATGAATACCTCACCCGATGCCGTATCGATAAAGCCAAAGAGATGCTTCTGAACCAGCGATGGACCGTCACGCACGTCGCCTTTCAGCTTGGGTATAGCAGCAGCCAGAACTTCGCATCGTCTTTTAAACGCCAGACCGGGATGACACCTACGGACTACCGCGTGGTCGCAAAATCCCCGTCAGATCACTTAAAAGGCATTAATGGGGCGGTCGGGCGGCGGCTGTGACTGCGGTGTTTTAATTACGCCGCATCTATAAGTTAGAAGCTAAACGCCGCGTCACTCTTAGAATGAGTGCATCTCCGGGGGGCGTGATAGGTGGCGGGTTCCAAGCCAATCATGTCATAGTCGTACGCAAGTCATACGTGTTGGAATGATCACTTGGGATGTCTACACCCCCCGGTGGTTTCAGTTTTGAATGAGTTGATGTTTATCTAAATCTGCTTAGGAGGAATGAAATGCGTTTACCTGGCCACGCCCACGATGCAACCCGAGGCCTTTATCTCGGGGGTGCGATCGCAGCAGTTTTGGCAGCTTCCGGGACCGCTTTCGCGGTTGCCATCCCCGACCCGGTCATCGTGTCCGGCACGCCCGGCCCAACCATCCTCCCGGGCAACTTCCTTGAAAACCCGGACATGGAAACCGAGACACGGTTCGTGGAGCATCAAATCGAAGGCCCCACCGACAATAGTTTTGCCGATTACTGGCACCACAGCACGTTCTCGGGCTGGAATGATATTACCAGCCCACCCAATGGCCCCGAGCCGGTGGTTAGCGGGATCCATTCATTGAGGCTGTTCGATCAGGATAGTTATTACTTCAGCCCCGGGTCCACCGGCGTGGGATCGAGCACACAGGAAGAGTTCCGATCCTTCGCCACCGCGATCCCCGCCGACGCAGGCTCGCCCACCGGCTTGGCGGAAAAACTGTACTTCCGCTGGCACTGGAACTACGACATGGTCGCCGGCACCGATCCCTCGGTGACGATGAATATCCGCTTGTCCAACGCCCCGTTGTTCAGCCTCGACCTCGGCCCATCACTCGGCGACAACACCGTCATTCAAACCGGAACGTCCAATGGCTGGGAGCAAGTCACGGTAGGGGTCGATGTCCCCGCCGGTGCCAAGACGTTTGACATGATCGTGCTGACCGAGGGGTCCAAGGACGCCCTGGGCACTATGTGGTTGGACGACATCTCGGTGTCCACAATCGCGCCTGTCACCTCGCTGGTCGGCGACCTCGACGGCGACGGGTTCGTGGGCATCAACGACCTGAACATCGTGCTGGGTGCCTGGAATCAAAATGTCCCACCGGCCAACCCGTTGGCGGATCCTTCGGGTGATGGCTTTGTCGGGATCGACGACCTGAACACGGTGCTGGGCAACTGGAACGCCGGCACGCCTCCCACGGCCGGCGCCGCCATCCCCGAACCTGCCAGCCTCGCGTTGCTTGGGCTTGGCGGTGTAGCCCTGCTCCGGCAACGACAACGGTGATACGACGCCCCCGGGGATGTCCGCAAGGATGCGCCGCCTTTTGGGGGGCTCAGGTGAGCGCCTCATGTGTCCGTGCCGGGTGAGGAAAGATCAGTCGCGTGCTCGGCTTCATCATAAATACAAAGAGAAAAGACTATGAGTTGTTACCGTAGATTGTTTGCCGGAACCAGTGTGGGTTTGAATTGTGCGGCCGCGCTGCTGTTGACGACAACGAGCGCCTCCGCGGCGATACAACCCGGAAACATCCAACTGAATCCGGACGTCGAGACGGCGGAGCCGGGGGACAACATCTTCAACGTCCCCGAGGGCTGGTTCCGCAGTGGAAACAACCTCGACAACGTCAATGGTATTGGCGAGACCGGGTCCGGCCCATTCCTCTGGGGGGGGCACTGGGACACAACCCACGCCGTGAGCGGGACTCATTCGTTGGCGCTATTTGATGTAGACCAGTTCGGCTCGTTCTTCACGACCGAGTGGCGCGCGTGGGCCGCACCGATGCCCACCGGCACCACGATGCTCAAGTGGTCCTTTGACGTGATGTACGACATCGACCCCGCCAGCCCCGTCCCCGAGTTCTCGGTCCACGCACGCACCGACGGGCCCTTCGTCGGGACCGGCAACCTGATCGAGAGCCCGGACCTGATCGACACCACGATGACGCTCACGGGCAACACCGGCGGGCAGTTCGTGACGTTGACCCTCGATGTCCCGATCGTTTCAACCAGCAACGGTTCGTATGACATCATCTTCCGGACCCAGGCCGTCAACGACTCCTTTGAAACGTTGGGGACGATGTTCATAGACAACATATCGGTGGTCGCCGTAATCGCCGGCGACCTTGACAGCGACGGGTTTGTGGGCATCAACGACCTGAACATCGTGCTGGCAAATTGGAATCAAAACGTCCCACCGGCGAACCCGCTTGCGGACCCTTCGGGAGACGGCTTCGTCGGGATTGACGACCTCAATGCCGTCTTGGGCAATTGGAACGCCGGCACACCGCCCCAGCTCGGCGCGACGGTGCCCGAGCCGGCGTCGGCGGTGATGTTGTCGAGCCTGGCCTTGGTTCAATTAAGGCGTCGCCGCGAATAAACAGGCCCATGCAACGGCCTGAAGGACTCACCCGCAGCGTGTTTGAAATGTAATTCGCTCGATATTCAGAAGTAAAACAGTGCGTGATGACTAACATGAATGTGACATCTTAAGGCGGCCCGTACACGGGATCGTCAAGAGATATGGACTAGACATAGTGTTCGATTTCTACACTTGAGAGGAGAATGGTAATGAGAGATTCGATGAAGATGTATTTTAGTATGAGTGTTGCGGCCACCATGGCCTTGGCGGGTGCAAGCGCATCAGCCGGGGACCTGGGCCTGGTAGTAAACGGCGACATGGAAGTCGTTAGCCGGTTCGCCCCTCACGGCGACCCCAACCCAGGTGGCGACCCAGCCCCTCCCGGTGGTGATACGCCCGCCGGCGTCCCGGACGGTTGGCACCACAGCGGCCACACCGGTTGGAGCAACTCCGGTGACCCCGTCGCAGGTGGGGCATACTCACTTCGGCTCAGCGACTTCGACGGTGCGATCGGTGGCGTGTTTAACCCACCGCTCACCACCGCCTCGAGCACCTGGCAGGAAGGCCGTAGTTTCGCAACGGATATCCCCGGTGTCGGCAACGCCGGCCGGAGCCTTGACCTCAGTTGGGACTGGAACTGGGATATCACCAGCGGCACCGTGTACACCGCGACCGTGCGTATCTCGACCGCCCCGACCTTCGGCGGGTTCGATCTTGGTGGTTCGATCACCGACCACCTGTTCTTCACCGATGGCAGTGCCAGCAGTGGCGGCTTCCAGAACTTCGTGGCGAGCATCCCCCTGAGTGCCGCGGATGCTTCGTTCGACATCATCTTCAATACGGGCGACCGTTCACTGAACGATCCTGATCCCGGCAAGCTCGACGCGGTTGGTTCGTTGTTCGTTGACAACGTTTCGGCAGTCCCAGAGCCCGCCTCGATCGCCCTGTTGGGTGTTGGCGGCTTGGCGGCGCTCCGCCGTCGTCGTGCATGATTGACGACAAAACGTTTCGCATGAGCGAACGTGTTTCAATGCATACAGCCCCGGCGGGTTAACGCCCGCCGGGGCCTTTAAGCGAGCGGGATGATTTGGGCCTGTTCGATCGTAAACAACAAGGAATGTGGATATGAACCGTTGCCGCGCTTTTACTCTGATCGAATTGCTGGTGGTGATCTCTATCATCGCACTGCTGGTCGGCATCCTGCTGCCCGCGCTGGGGGCCGCCCGGCGTTCGGCTCAACGCACCGTCTGCAAGTCCAACCTCCGCCAGTTCGGGATCATGGCAACCGCCTTCGCCGCAGACCATAAAGGCGTCATGCCCCGGTGCTTCTCACCAAACGATAATGAAAACAGGGCCGTGCTCGATCGGATCAATGCAGACACCAACGACACCACCACCATCCCCAATGAAGAAGCCCGGTTTGGTGTGCGTTGGGAAACACTAGAGAGCTACGGGATCACCAAAGAGATGGCCACCGACCCGGAGTTCTTTTCAGATGACCCCGCCAGCTTCGAGGACACGACGGGCGCGCCCAGCGGCCCCTGGGGCGAGCAGGTGATCATCCGCTATCTATACGTGGCGGGCCTGGAGCCGATCGCCATGAAGTCGACGACCATCCCCACCCCGGAAGCCTACGCCGACTTGTTCTGGGGCGCGCGTCGGCCGGTAACCTCGATGGATGATAATAAGGTTGATCGTGGTGTCATTGCCTCCTGCCTCGTGCATCATAACCCGCAATGGGCAAGTATCGGTGACGCAAGCACGTTCATCGGCCACCCCTCAAGCGATGACCCGGACAGGCCGGACTACATGAATATCACCTTTGGCGATGGTCACGTCGATGATGAGAGCGGCAGCACATTCTTCCCCAAGCCGCTGACCGATCAAGACTTTGATTACGTTTCATATATTGGTGGCGACAGCTTCTATTACTGGGGCAGCCACACGACCAACCCCAGGTGATTGTTAGCCTGTCGTACACGGCTGAACTTTAACGTAATCGTGGCGTGATACCGCTTGCGCCATTTGTGGCAGCGCCCAGGTGTTGGGCGGAATCTTTCGACCTTATCTGATACCCGTCCTTAGTCAGGAGCCTCAGCAATGAAAGGTATACGAAACGGGTTCACGCTGATCGAGCTCCTGGTGGTGATTTCGATCATCGCATTGCTGGTCGGTATCCTCCTCCCCGCCTTGGGGGCCGCACGCAGGTCGGCCAAGAGAATTGTCTGCGGTTCTAACCTCCGGCAGTGGGCGACGATGGCCAACAGCTTCGCCGCAGATTCCAAAGGCCGGGTCCCACAGACTTTCTGCCCCGACGACTTCGGGGTCATGATGCCCGACGGCTACAGGAGTGGCGGCCGCGGCGTCCTGGACCGCATCAACTTCGATGAAGACGAACCCTCCAGGCTCGGCGAGTCCTGGCAGACGCTTGAGGGATACGGGCTGAACTTCGAGATGGCGACCGACCCCGAACAGTGGAACGACTTCCCCGCACAGGAATACACCTCCGAAGCCGCCAGCTTCTACGATAGCGGCCCGCCACCCAACGGCGGGGCCTGGGGCAATATGGTGTTGATCCGATACATGTACATTGGCGGGCTGGGTACCGCTCAAAGCATCAATATGGGTAACGGCAAGATCGAGTCAGGCCCAAGAGGCGGGTTCGCTCAGTGGGGCGACCGCCCGCCGGGCAACACGCTCGATGACTCGTTCAGTTCCCAGAGAGTCCTCGCCGCCTGCCTCATCCACAAGAACACGGACTGGGACCCCGGCGCGGTGGTCGGCCACCCGTCCGGTGACGATGAAGACTTCCCGGACTTCCAGAACGTCGCCTACCTCGACGGCCACGTCGCTTCGGATTCCGAGTTCCCCACCACGCCGGTCAATACAATATGGACTTCGACCACTTACTTCGCGGGCGCAAGCAGCTTCTGGTGGGGCACGTCCGACATCAACAACATCGATGCGGATTACTACAACTAATCATCCACCGTTACGGGTACGTTTTGTCAGAGATAAGAAACATGGTTCCAGGTAGGTTTTTCATATTCGTCTGGTTTGCATTGATGCTGGCGATGGCGACGCCCATCACGGCCCCGGCCGAGCAGCAGAATCAGATCGACCGCGTCGAGCTGGCACCCAACCTGCCGGAACCGTACTGCATGCGCGACTGGAAGGCTGTGGCCACCGGCTACGACCAACTGGCGTTTGACCTGAACACCCAGGGCGAGCACCTGCCCCTGATCTGGCTCGATGACAACCATATCAATATCAACAGCACCGGCTTCGGCATCGCGACCTACGTCGGCGACTACCGCACGATCAATGAGATCAAGGGGGCACGGGTCTACGAATCGATCGCCACGATGGGTTCGGTCCTGGGCGCCACACTCATCGGGATCGACAAGACACTCGGCGAATACAACTGGGTTCAGATGTGTGAAGCGTTCTACTGCACCGCCAATGAGGAGTACCTCGTCCTCAACAAGCCGGTGGATCGCAGCGGCAGCAGCTTCTGGTATGAAACATTCCCCCACATCATGTTCTACAGCCTTGCCGAGCGTTACCCCGGGACAGGCCAGATGGACGCGATCGTGGATGCCACAGCCAAACGCTGGTACGAAGCATGTGTGGTCTTGACCGACAACGGCAAACACCCCGACTTCAACCATACCGCATTCAACTTTTCAACGATGCAACCCGTTGATAACGGCCTCTGGCGTGAGCCCGGATCGGCGGGCTCTATCGGATGGATTCAGTACATGGCCTACCGGCGCGCGATCGCAGCCGGCGACGTGGACGCCCAACAACATCTCGACGCGGCCGACTGGTGCATGCAATTCTTGGATAGCTGGCCGACCAACCCGTACTACGAGGTTCAACTCCTCTTCGGCGCCTATACCGCCGCCAGAATGAACGCCGAACTCGATCGCGACTACGACCTGCATAAGCTGCTGAACTGGTGCTTCGACCGCAGCGTGGCCAGGCAGGACATGGTGATGATTGCCGAGCGGTGGGGCGATCACGACGTGCACGGCCTCATGGGATCGCGTCGCCAGGACGAGCGGGGGGCAGGGGGGTACGCCTTTGCGATGAATACCTTCATCACCGCCTGGCCGATCGTCCCCATCGCCCGTTACGACGACCGTTACGCCCGCGCGATCGGCAAGTGGACCCTCAACGCCGCCAACGCCGCACGCCTTTTCTACGCTAACGAACACCCCGCCGACCGGCAATCCTGCCCGGACTGGCAGGGGGACCCGGATAGCGTGATCGCTTACGAAGGCATACGCAACAGGTGGCACGCCGACCGTCCGGACGAAGTCCTGTTTGCCGCCGGTGATCCGTTGACCGAAGACTGGGGGCCGATCGAAACAGATTTTGGCCTGTACGGCTCGGCGTTCTCCGGCGTGTTCGGCGCGATCATCGCCCCGACGAATGACGAAAAAATACTCCGGCTCGACCTGCTGGCAACAGACTTCTACCGCCAGCCCGCCTATCCGACGTATCTGTACTTCAACCCGTATGCCTCTGAGAAAACCGTACAGGTTGAGGTGGGCCGGGAGCCGCGTGACGTATATGACAGCGTGGCGAACCGATTTATCCGTCGAGACGTGTCCGGCCTGATCGAGATCACAATCGCGCCGGATAGCGCGGTGGTCATCGTGCTCACCCCAGCATCGGGAGCTGTGACACGTGACGGGCGCAGGACGCTGGTTGAGGGTGTGGTCGTGGATTACCGTGACGATTGACCCCGTGTCCAGCATGCTGGCCGGTGGCGTTGTCATAATGAAATAGGTTCGTTGATCAGGGTCGTAGTCGGCAGCGTGCCGGCTGAATAGTTTCCATGCGAATGTATCTGTGAGGATGTGTGCTTCATGCGAGTTGTAGAAATCAATGTCGATCGTGGTTCGGACGTGTTCCGTTCAAATCACAGGCGCGTGATCACCCGGTATCTGGACCTTGTGGAAGACGACATGATCCAATCGGTGGTCGACCGGGTCATGCTCTTCTCCGAGGAAGAGGTCGACAACAACCTGCAGCGGGTGCTGAAGCATTTTACCGATCGGCACCACTGCCTGAACTCGGTCTTGCTGAAGCATTACAAGAACGTATCAAAGTATGTCCCCGCCGACGCACACATGTCTGAGGGGCGTCGGCTGCTGATGGGTTCATACTTCACAATGGAATACTCCATCGAGTCGGCGGCATTGTTCAACCCCTCGATCGTGGCCCACCCCGATCAAACGGGTCTGCCCAGCGGTTCCACACGCCTTCTGATGAGTCTTCGTGCGACAGGTGAGGGCCACATCTCGTCCATCGTGTTCCGGCAGGGCGAGATAAGCCAGGACGGCACCATCACCTTCGAGAGCCCCGGGGATTCATCACGCACCGGTGAGATCGTCCAGGACTATCAGTACGCCAAGCCCCTGTTCCTCAAGAAGCTGATAGAGATGCAGTGCCACAGCCCGGAGGTCGATCGCGTCCTGGACAAACTCGAAAGCCGTTTCACGGTGGCCGAGCTTGAGATCGCGTCTAAAGTACTTTTAGGTGTGAACCAGGCCAGCTCGGCCATGAAGGACGCCGTAGGACACATACGCAACCTGGCCCATGCCAACTACGAGCTGCAGTTCGACGACCAGACCGATCCGAGTGATATGGTCATCTTCCCCACGGCTCGCGGCGAGTCTGCGGGTATGGAGGACGTCAGGCTCGTACGCTTCGTGGATGACGATGGCTCCGTGACCTTCTACGGGACCTACACCGCTTACGACGGCCGTAAGATCCTCCCCCAGATGTTCGAGACCACCGACTTTCAGCGCTTCCGCATCATGACGCTCGCCGGCAAGTATGCCCACGACAAGGGCATGGCGATGTTCCCCCGTAAGATCGGCGGGCAGTATGTCATGGTGTCCAGGCTCGACGGGGAGAGCCTGTATCTGATGCGGTCCGACAACCCGCATATCTGGAACAACGCGACCCTCTTACAAAAACCCGTCAGCGCCTGGGAATCCGTGAAGATCGGGAACTGTGGCTCTCCACTGGAGACAGACCGCGGCTGGCTGTTGCTGACACACGGCGTCGGCCCGATGCGGCAGTACTGCATCGGTGCCCTGTTGTTGGATCTTGATGACCCGGGCAAGATCATTGGCAAGACACGCGAACCCATACTCGTGCCCACCGAGGCCGAACGCGAGGGCTACGTCCCCAATGTCGTGTATACCTGCGGTGCCGTGATACACAAAAACACACTGGTGATGCCCTACGCGATGTCCGATCTTGCCACCGGATTCGCGACCTTCGACCTGGACGAGCTTATGACATACATGCAGCCGCAGCCGATCCTTGTGTAACGGGTCGCGATAGATCATCTCGCTCCGCCTGTGTTGGAACGGTATGATGATCTACGCGACCGCCCGCCGTGCTCTCGGGTTTTATTGGGTGGCATCTTCGCTTTCGATCGCCTCGTCGGCATGCGTTTTCATTGCTCTGCTTTTCTCCGCATCGTTTGAGAGTGGTGTCTCAGATATATGATCCGTCGCATACGTGAACTTATTGCCGGCAATCGCCTCGTGTTCACCGCTCTTTTGGCGTTGGTTGTGGCGACGGCACTGTATCCGCGTATCCACGACGGGGATGAACACGCGGTCGGCGTCACCGAGATACTCTTGTGGACCCCCGTCGAGGCGGGCGACGCCGTCCGTGTCGCGGTCGAGGAGTTCGAGCGGCGCAACCCCCAGTACAAGGTCTTGATGGGGGCGGCTTCGGTCCGGGACGCGACCAGTGACCCGACCCGGTTCTTATTGGGAGTCGCCGGCGGGGCCCCGCCCGACCTCATCCAGTTCGACCGCTACGCCGTCGTGGAATGGGCAAGCCGTGGAGCATTCGAGGACCTCGCCCCCTTTGTGGCTGGCGATAAAGACCGCGCCGACGGTGTCCACCCGGACAACTTCTACCGCCCACCCTGGGAAGAAGGTATCTATCAGGACAAGGTCTATGCCATCCCGATCAGCGTCGACACACGCGCGCTCTACTTCAGCCACGACGCGCTGATCCGCGCGGGCTTCACGTATCAGGCCGATGACGCCGCCGTAACCGCCGGCCTTGCCGAGGTCGGGCAGGCCAAGCCGCCGCAGACGTGGGAACAGCTTTGCCGAAAGCTCCTGCATGCACAGGGGCAGGTCAACGCCCAAGGCGTCGTGCAACTGGAATCATGGACCCGGCGACCCGCCGTCAATGAGGACCTGCCCGAGGGCCACCCGATTGACGTCTCGGATGCGGGCGTAAAGCAAGGCGACGTCATCGCGTTGGTCCGGGGCTCAGAAGTCTTCCGCGGACGAATCTCGGAAGTACTTTCCAAGGACTCTGTCCGGATCGACCTGCGTCTTGATCAGCCATCCACCTTGACCGCGATCCCCGGCGCATTCCTGCGGGGCACTTGCCAGGTGAAAATCTTCGACCAGGACAGCTACACCGCACGGCTCACCTACTACCACCCACAGACCGGCGATCTGCAAACCGTCGGCTTCGTCCCCTTGTTCGCCAACAGCTGGCTTTACATGTACGGCTGGCTCAACGGCGGCCAGTTTATGAGTGACGGCGGCACGGAGTGTCGGCTCGACAGCCCCGAGATCGTTGAAGCGCTCCAGTTTATGACCGACGCCTACGACGCGGTCGGAGGCATCAAAGCCGCCCAGGCATTTACGTCAAAAGACAATAACGGGCCGATGGACCCGTTCCTGGTCGGCAAGGTTGCGATGCGCGTGGATAGCGACGGATACCTCAAGCTGATCAGCGCGTATGCACCGGAACTCTCCTTCGGCGCGGTCGGCGCTCCGATCCCCGAAAAGCGGCTTGCCGCGGGGCACAAACCCGTTGGCTGGATGGGGGGCTGGTCCTACGCGATCCCTTCCACCGCCAGAAACAAGCAGGCCGGGTGGGAGCTCCTGCGCTGGATGAGCTCCGCCGAGGCGAACCGACTCATGACCGAGTTCGACGCCTCGCTGGCCCGGGCCCAGGGGCAAACATACTTCCCTTTCTCACACCCCGACCGTCGGATCATGAGTTGGCTGCAGGATAAGTATGTCGAGAACAACCCGGCGGTGTCGGAAGACATGCGACGCGCCCACCGTGTTTTTGTTGATCTGCTTCCGACCAGCAAGTACCGCCCGGTGACGCCCATCGGCCAGATGCTGTGGAGCGAGCATATGCGTGCCATGGAATCCGCCATACGGCACGTTCAGCTCCCCTACGAGTCACTCAACTATGGCAAACGCCGCGCGGATACGGCACTCGACCGGTTCCTCAACCCACCGACCGGCCCAACCGTGCCCTGGACCACCTTGATCGTGATCTATGTGTTGGGTGTGGTTGCGACCTTTGCCGGCATCATTGGCTACCGAGAATACAAAACCCGTAAGCTCGGCCTCAAGCACCGCGGCTGGGTCGACGGCTACATCTGCGCCTCGCCCTGGCTGATCGGCTTTATCGTCTTGGGTGCCGGGCCGATTGTCTTCTCGCTGGTTATCAGCTTCTGTCGTTACGACGTCCTGAACCCGGCCGTATTCGTTGGCTTTGACAACTACACCAACGCGCTGGGGTTTCATTACGACGACGTGATCCAACGGCGTGTGCCCAACGACCCGCTGCTCTGGAAGAGCCTTTGGAATACGGCCTACATGATCCTCGGCGTCCCGCTGATTATTATCGCCGGGCTCGCGATGGCGATGCTACTTAATACCAAGGCCAAGGGCTTGCCCCTTTTCCGGACGGTCTTCTACCTGCCCGTGATCGTCCCGGCCGTGGCGGGGTTTATCTTGTGGATTTGGGTGTTCGACCCGGTGACCGGGTTGTTGAATCGCGTGTTGTTGATGCTGGGCGTGACCGATCCGCCGCATTGGCTTCACGACCCGATATGGGCCAAGCCCGCGCTGATACTGATGGCGTTGTGGGCGGCGGGCGGCGGGATGATCATCTGGCTGGCCGGGCTCAAGGAGATCCCCGAGTCGCTCTACGAAGCCGCTCAGATCGATGGCGCCAACCGCGTTCAGCAGTTCCTGCACGTGACCATGCCCCTGCTGACCCCCTACATCTTCTTTAACTTCCTGATGGGGATGATCGGCGTCTTCCAGACGTTCGAGTCGGCATACATCATGACCGACGGCGGACCGGCCGACGCGACCCTCTTCTATGCCTACAAGCTCTTCAACGAATCCTTCCGCTACCTGAACATGGGCGTGGCCAGCGCGATGGCGTGGATCCTGTTTATCGTGGTCCTCTCGGTCACCCTGTTTCAGATGTGGCTGAGCAATAAGTGGGTGCATTACGAACGATGAAGCGATCCGCCTTCCGAAAACTTTTCTCGATCGAGATGGCCATCCTCTACACGGCGCTGGTCACCGGGGCCGTGCTTTTCAGTTTTCCATTCGTCTGGATGGTGGCGACCACCTTCAAGACCAACCAGGAGATGGCCAGCGCAGACGCGGGCTTCTGGCCAACCGCGCCCCGTCCACAGGCCGCCTCTCCCTACATCGACACCGAGGCGTACCACGAACCCACAGGCCTCTCCGGCGTTGATTCTTCTGACTGGGCCCTCCTGCGCCCCCGACTGGAGAGCCTGTTCCGCGCGCGTATCGATGCCTGGGAACCCCGTGCCGACGAAAGCCCGCTCTCGGTGGTGTCGGTGGGCATCGACCCGTCGGTGTATCACAGCGAGATGTTCGAAGCGATCTTCAGGTTATTCAGTGAGCGTGTAAGCGATACCGCCCGGGCGAACGGCCCCGACGCCGTCGTGGAGGAAGCCGATCGTCTGGTGGATGATGCGATGCTTGCCCGCGCGTTTGACCGCATCTATCGCCGGGTCTGCATCGGACCTGTCCGAGTCCGAAGCTCGGACTACAAAATGCACTCGGCGTCCGCCGGCGAGGATTGGAGCGTCGTTGCTGGTGATGCCGCGTTGATGCTCAGACAACACCAGGACGAGCCATTCGGGGAACTCAATGTCCGATTCACCGAGGATCACCCCGTATGTGTCGTCGGGCTTGAACCCCGGATCGAACTGGACCCGGCGGATATCGATCGGGTCTTTATCAGTTGCCGTGGCGACGCCAGCTGGGCGCGTGTCTGGTTCGACGTCATCCAGGACGGCCAGCTCTACCGGACATCGGAAGTGATTAATCTTTCGGACCAGCGATGGCGCGAAGTCCAGCTGCGCTGGCGCACCGAATCGGCGGACCCGATGCAACGCCGAGTCTACTACTGGCTGGACTACGTCGGCCCGGCTCCGGCAGACAGCCCGCCGTTTGGTATCGAGATGACGGTGGCCAACAACAGCCTGCTTTCTGCCTGGGTGGATAAGTTCTTGTTGCAGTACCGGGCCGTGTTCCGGGAAATCCCTTTTGCCCGATACATCATGACCAGTCTGTCGCTGAGCATCCTCAGCATCGTGCTCATGGTGTTCTCTTGCACGCTCTCCGCCTACGCTTTTGCACGGCTGAATTGGCCCGGACGTGATTTATGTTTTGTGATCATGCTCGCGACGATGATGATCCCGCCACAGGTCACGATGATCCCCTCGTTCCTGATTTTCAAGTCGGTCGGATGGTACGACACCCTGCTGCCCCTCTGGGCGCCCGCGGTCTTTGGTACGCCGTTCTTCATATTCCTGCTGCGCCAGTTCCTAATGACCATCCCGCGTGACCTGGAAGACGCGGCCCGGATCGATGGTTGTGGTTTCATACGGATCTACTGGCACGTCATGGTCCCACTGGTCACCCCGACGATTGCGATCATCGCGGTCTACACATTCATCGCGACCTGGAACAACTTCATGGGCCCACTGATCTACGTCAATGATGAACGCCTGTTCCCCCTGGCGCTGGGCCTGTTCAAGTTCAATCTGCGGGCCGGCAGTGACGTGGGCCTGATGATGGCGGCCGCGTTTATCATGACCCTGCCGGTGATCACCCTGTTCTTCTTTGTGCAACGCTACTTCATTCAAGGCGTCACATTGACGGGCATGAAGGGGTGAGCCGGACCTGCGTGATCGACGACACCGCCGACCTGTCGGCCGTTGGTTACATTTCGCCTGTCAGCTACGAATTTCTGACGGGTGCCGATTCGTAAGTGCCTTTTGAATAGAGTTTTGCGTGAATCCGAATGTATTGATATCGCCGCAGGCAGAATACGGTAGCTATACACCCGTATTGGGTTATCGTTAGATGTTCCAGATAGTCACCCGACGGCGTGACCCGGTTTATCGTTCAGATGCACTTAGAGGTCGTAACACCAAGGCGGCGGAAGTTTAGGTATTGATGTTCGGTTGTGCTGCATTCTACTTGGAGGTGGATAATGCTGATTTCTAGACGAGGGCGGTCGAGCTTCATTCGATCGGGCATGGTCCTTGCAATGGCCACCCCGGCATTATTACCAGGTGCTGATCGTGCCTGTGCGGTGGTGTTTACGAATGTGACTTCCTCGGCGGGGATCAACCACGTCCAGAACCAGGGGCAGGGCATCGGGCAGCTGGTCATGGCTGGGGGAGCCGCAGCAGGGGACTACGACAACGACGGCCTGGTTGATATCTTTGTCACACGCCTGGACGCCCCCGACATTCTTTATCGTAACAAGGGCGATGGGACCTTCGAAGATGTCTCCACCGCCGCAGGCTTCACCGCAAGCCTTCCCACCAACGGACCCGCCTGGGGTGATATCGATAACGACGGCGACCTGGACCTGTACACCACCTCCAGCGGTGACACACGGTTCTACATGTATATCAACGACGGTGCGGGTCACTTCACCGAGCAAGCCGCCACGCGCGGCGCCGATATCGCGGGCGTGCCCCGCTACGGGCAGAGCGTTACGTTCGGCGACTACGACGGCGACGGCTACCTGGACATCCACACCAATGACTGGGGCAACGATGTTTCGGTAAGCACCTCTCGCTTGCTGCGCAACCTCGGTGCCGCCAACCCCGGGCATTTCGAGGACGTCACCGCCGCGGCGGGTCTCGACGTCTACCGCACCTCCGCCTTTCACGGGGGAGGCACAGACAACAACGCTTACCGATTCTCATCGACGTTTACAGACCTCGACCGCGACGGCCTGCCGGACCTCGCGATCGCCGGCGACTTCACCACCAGTCAGGTCTTCTGGAACAACGGCGACGGCACCTTCACCGACGGGACACTCGCCGCAAACGTGGGCACCGGTGAAGATGCCATGGGGATGACCATCGGTGACTATGACGGCGACGGACTGCTGGATATGTTTATCACGAACCTGGTCAACGTCCCGGGGCAGATCGAGGATCACAGCGGCAACCGCCTGTTCCGGAACAACGGCGACCGCACCTTCACAGACCAGACCGACGCCGCCGGCGTCCGCGATTCCGGCTGGTCATGGGGGACCACCTTCCTCGACCACGACAACGATGGCGACCTGGACCTGGCGATCACAAACGGCTGGCCTTTCTCCTTCGATCAGTCCCGGCTCTTCCAGAACGACAGCGGCGTCTTCACCGACATCTCCATCGCCTCAGGGATCACAGATGGGGAGCAGGGCCGTGGGCTGCTCAGCTTCGATTACGACAACGACGGCGACCTGGACATCTTCATCACCAAGAACGGCAAAGAGGCCGTCCTCTATCGCAACGACGGTGGCGACGATAACGACTGGCTCAGAATCGTTGTCGAAGGAACCACCTCCAATCGTGACGGCATCGGCACGTTCATGTCCCTTGACCCGGATATCAATGTCGTGGGCGACGAGATGGTCCGCGAGATCGGTGCGGGGAGTAATTTTCTAAGCCAGAACGAGTTCATCGCACACTTCGGCCTTGGCCTGAACGCGGACACCATAGATAAGATCACCATCACCTGGCCAAGCGGCACACTGCAGGAATTGACAAACGTATCGGTGAATCAACTGCTGCACGTCTTGGAGCCCATCATCATCGGAGACCTTAACGGCGATGGCTTTGTCGGGATTGATGATTTAAACATTGTCTTGGGAAGCTGGAACCAGAGCGTCACGCCCGCCGACCCGTTGGCAGGCGATCTGACCGGCGACGGCTTTGTCGGGATCGACGACCTCAGCGCCGTGTTGGCCCATTGGAACACCGGTTCGCCGCCCCCCCCAAGCGGCTCCGCCTCAATCCCCGAGCCCGGCACGCTGTCGTTGCTGTTGATTGCAGCGGTGGGGGGCCTTGCCCGTACACCACATGCGGTTGACGCCTCGATCCGATGCTGCAAGTGAATTAGTAGTCTCACACGTCAATGAAGGTTTTGGACATGCGGATAACTTCGGCGCTTGTAGCAATCTTTACGTTCTGCTCCATAGCGTCCGCCCAGCGGCAGATGACGATCACGCAGATCGATCTCATCCCGGACGCCGTGGCCAACTACCAGATGCGCGACTGGCGCGATACCGCGCTCAAGTTCGACAACCGGGTCTTTGACCTGAACGCATCCGGGCAATACCTGCCCCTGACGCGGATAGACACGACCCCCGAGTTCCCATTGCTGTCTGAATCATTCGGCATCGCCGCCTATGTCGGCGAGACGCGACCCTATGGCCAGAACGGCGAGCTCGTCTTTGAGTCCCTCTCCACCCTCGGCGCAGTGCTGGGCGGGTCACTGGTCGGCATCGACAAGACCGCCGGCCCTTACAACTATGTATCGATGACCCGCGAGTTCTACGGCGGCCTCCGCGGTGAACCCCTGATCCTCAACGGTCCTTTCGACGGCTCGGGCGGCTCGGCCTGGTACGAGACCGTGCCCAACATCCTCTTCTACAGCATCGCCGACCGCTACCCCAACCAAACCCAGCTATCCCCCATCCTCGATATCGTCGACGACACGTTCTACAACGCCGTGAACACCATCACCGCCGGCGGGACGAACCCACAATTCAATAACACCGCCTACAACTTCAAGACGAACCAGACCGTCTACAACGGCATCTGGCGCGAGCCCGATATGGGCGCCGGGATGGCCTGGCTTCAACACGCCGCCTACTTCCGCAACAAAACGTCCGACCCCCAGCGCGCACAAGACCACCTCAACGCCGTCGATTGGAGCCTCCAGTTCTACGAAAACCTGTCGTGGAACCCCGACTACGAAATCATGATCCCTTTTGGTGCGTACACCGCCGCACGCATGAACGCCGAGCAGGGCGGTAACTACAACGTCCACAAACTCGTCAACTGGGTCTTCGACCGCAGCGCCGCTCGCCCCGACAAGATCGTCGTCAGCGGCACCTGGGGCGGCGAGGAAGTCGACGGCCTGATGGGATTCATCCGGCCAGACACCGGCAACGACCAGCAGGGCTACGCCTTCTCCATGAACACGTTTCTCACAGCTATGCCCATGGTCCCGCTCGCACGCTACGAAGACCGCTACGCCCGTGACATCGGCAAGTGGATGCTCCACGCCGCCAACGCCGCACGCCTCTTCTACGCCGACGCACACGCCCCAGCGAACCAGTCCTCCGCGTTCTGGCAGGGCGACCCCGACAGCGCGATCCCCTACGAAGGCCTCCGCCACCACTGGAACCATCAGGGCGAAGAACTATTCGCCGGCGGCGACCCCCTCGTGTATGGCTGGGGGCCGCAGACCGACTTCGCGCTCTACGGCGGAGCATACGCCGCCGTCTTCGGATCTATCATCAAGGAAACCAACCAGCAGCAGATCCTCAAACTCGACCTGCTCGCGACCGATTCCTTCCGCAACGATGCGCATCCGACGTCACTCTATTACAACCCGTTCAGCACACAAAAGTCTGTGCAGATTGACGTCGGTGCCGCACCCATCGACCTGTACGACGCCGTGTCGAACCGATTCATAGCCCGGGACGTGACCGGCCTTAGCTCGTTTACTATCCCACAGGACCAGGCCGTCATCCTCGTGGAAGTCCCCGCCGGACTGTCCGCCCAACGAGTAGGGCGGCAGCTGCTCGTTGACGGCATCGTGATCGACTACGACGCGTCCCTGCTGACAGGCAACCTCCTACAGAACCCCGACGTGGACCAGACTCACGCCACCAACCCATCGCGACCGGCTAGCTGGCACTACTCTTCAAACGCCGCATGGAGCGATGCCGTCGCACAAAGCCCGACCCACTCGCTTGAACTCACCGACGCCAGCCCGATCCGTGCCGAGGAATGGCGCAGCTACGCCACCGCGATCCCCGGCGAAGGCGATACCGGCCGTAGCCTGGCGCTGCGCTGGTTCTGGGATTACGACATCGCACCCGGCCACGAGTTCACGGCCCGCGTCCGCGTCTCCACCTCCCCGGTCACCAGCCTGGACCTCACCGGCGACATCACCGAATACAACTACACCATCACGGGAACATCGGACGGGTTCGAGATGTATGAAGCCTTGATCCCGCTCCTGACGGACATCCGCTCGTTCGATATCACCTTCATCAGCGGCGGAACCCCCGGCGCAACAGGCGCTTTCTTCATCGACGACATCTCCGCCGCCGTCGTGCTCGTCGGCGACCTGAACGGCGACGGCTTCGTCGGCATCGACGACCTGAACATCGTACTCAGCTATTGGAATCAAAACGTCCTGACAGGCGACAAGCTGCGAGGCGATCCGACGGGGGACGGCTTCGTGGGCATCGACGACCTGAACGCCGTCCTGGGCAACTGGAACGTCGGCACGCCGCCGCTTGATCTCGCCTACGCACCAACCCCGGAGCCCCGCAGCATCGCGATCCTCATCGCGGGTGGTGTGTGGTGGCTGACAAAGTCTCCAACCGTCACCGGCCGCAGCCTCCGCGCCTCATAGGCCTGCTCAATCATTCTGTAAGCCCGGCGACCTCACTCACCAACCTACCATTGACGCGCTTCCCCGAAGCCGTCATCGCCCGCCCTGATCCAACGGCGAACAGCGTGGGCACCAACGCAAACGGGCCCGCCGAAGCGGACCCGTCGTTTAGCCTCTCAGGCAAATTGCCTTTGGAGCTTTTTAAAGCTCCCCGGGCTGGACTCGAACCAGCAACCAAGTGATTAACAGTCACCTACTCTACCATTGAGCTACCGGGGATCGGGATGTCGAGTCGTAAAGATTAGCATCCCTATCGGTACTTTCAACCCGGGGGTTTGGTTCTCCCCGGATATCCCCCAGATATCCCCCGAAGAGCCCCCGCATCCCCCCGGATATCCCCCGGATATCTCGCGCATACGCCCTAAAACCTAGCCCCTTCCCCACACGATCCCCACCCCCAGCCCGCCAACCTCCCATCCTTATAGACCCCGCCCCGCGCCACCTCCCCCATGAAGCCGGGTCATGGCCCAACGGGCCTTGGCCCGGATGCCCCGGATCCCCCGGGCCCCTCGAATCCCCAACCCCATGCCCCGCCTCCACTTCAGCCATCAGCATTCACATTTCAGCCATCAGCACACGTCCGATAACCCGCCTCGCCGCCAGATAATCCCCGCTACCCCCCCCCGAACCCCCCCAC
>CBDUNP010000008.1:0-21975 GCA_965368605.1 uncultured bacterium
TGTGGCGAGTATATGGTGACATGTAATAGATTGCTTTAAGAGGAGAGCCCGCCTCATGAAATAGCGATACAGGCCCGGCCTCGGGGCCGACCTTGGAAAGATATGAGTGTTTCATGGTCTTGACCCCGTCCTTGGTCCACGTCAAGTGCAACTTGTACAGTGTAACTCAGGTTGGGGTTCAGGTGGAGGCGTAGCCGGAACCTGAACCCCAACCTTCGCCGCGAACTGCTCCGGGGTCTGGTTCTTCAGGCTGCTGTGCGGACGCACCGCGTTGTAATCTTTCCGCCATGCTTCGATATATTATCGAGGGTCTTTCAGACTCAGGAACCAGCGTGCATTCAAACACACTTGACGGAACCGCGCGTTGAACGATTTGTTCGTTGCGTTCATCTCAAAATGAACCCGGTAGACCACTGCCGCCGGGTCAAGGCCGACGTAGGCCAGTTCATCGGCAAAGTCCGAGGCCAGGTCGGCCAGGCGCCGCTCGCTGGTTTGGATCGCGTCTCCGCAGAGGATGCCCGAGGCGGGGTCTATGTTTGTGGCCGTATTCATATCGCGGACGCACTGCCCTATTGATTTGATCGAATGTTTGAATGTTTAGGGGGTCCTGTCGAAAACAGACGGTCAAGGCAGACAATCGCTTGATTCACAGGCGGCGCAAGGCCGTGAGGGTCCCCAGGCCCAGCAGCAGGGCCGAAGTTGGCTCGGGGATGGTGCCCGATTCCGTGGGTGGGGTGCCCGCGTTCCAATTACCCAGCACCTCATTCAGGTCGTTGATGCCGACGAACCCATCACCGCTTGGGTCGGCCAGTGGGTCAGCGGGCGGGACGTTCTGGTTCCAGTTAGCCAGGACGATATTCAGGTCATTGATGCCGACGAACCCGTCCCCATCCAGGTCACCTTCTAAAAGGAGGCCCGGCCTGTAATCGACTAACAACTCGGCTTCAATAATACCAGGCAGGAAGAACTGGTTGGTCCCGCCTGGCAGAAGCAGGATGTCGATCGATTCCCAGTCGCCGCCGGTGACCTTGCCGATGACCTGATAGCCTCCGGACGCGGGGACGATGAACTCCCACATGCCCGCACCGAGAAACGTCCCGGGCAGTGGTGCGGGTCGGTGGCCAGCGCCGAAGATCGGGCTGTCTGCATGGCCGTTCGTGGCGACGTCGTAGAACGCGGTGAGTTCATCTTTGTAGACGTCGTGTACCCCCATGCTGTACCAGATCGAATGGCCTGCTGCGGTCTTTGCTCTTGTGTCTTCGATCATCGCTTGCAGGTCCGCGTATGGCGTGTTGGCACCCGACCCGACCGAACGCAGCCCGACAACCAACTTGTCTAGCTCGTTTGGCTCGAACGGCGTGACCTGGGCGTCGATCGTGCTCAAGTATGACCCGATCGAGCTTCGGTAAACCTGCGGTGTATACTCGTCGAAGATGCCTTCGTCGATCCACGCCGGCCAGTCGGCCATATACTGGGTCGCCGAGAAGGGCGTGACCGACGGACTGACCGAGACATGTATGTCCGGCCGGGCGGTCTTGACCGCACTGTACAGCTCCTGTGCGAACTGCTTAACCTTGTCCTGCCGCCAGTCATTGAACTGATTGAGTTGGTTCGTGTTCGGGTTGTTGGTCAGGACGTTGCCGGTCTCGGACTGGTAGATGCTTTTGGTGGTCGCGTCCCAGCCAAACTCTTTTGGCCAAGCCAGCCGATCGTCGAACTGCACGCCGTCCAGGTCGTAGGTGTTAACGGTCTCCAGCACGATGTCGATCAGGAACTGGCGCACCTGTGGGACCGCGGGATTCATCCATGCGAAGCCATTCGACGCGTTGCCATACTGGCCGTTGACGTCTTGGAGAAGCCAGCCGTTGTTCTTCATGTAGGTAGAGATCGGGTTGGTGGGATTCCCGCCACTGCCGATGAATTGGCTGGAGAAACCGTATTCGAACCAGCCGACGTAATTTAACTCGTTGCGGTGTGCATGGAAGGTGGTCTCCTCAACCAGGTCACGGCTGCCAAGAAATGGTGAGCGGTCAATGCCATTCGTCAGGCCAGCAAGCGTAGGCGAGGGGAAGTTGGTGTACCCGTTCTTCCATGTCTCGACGTAGACGGTGTTCAGACCGATGTCGCGGAGGTTGCCCATGATCGTAGCGGTGTTGTTCCCCGACGATATGTGGTCCGGCCCGCCGGTCGTGAGCCATGTGCCACGCACTTCGGGCGTCGCGGCGCGCAGCGAGGCGTTGGAGGTTATGGCAAATAGGATGGCAACCGACAGCGGGAACAGATGACGCATGGGTGGCAACCTATCGGGACCTCAGGAGTTCGTGCGTGTTTGGGGGCTGCCGCTAATCAGATTAAGAAAGCGGCGCCCGGGTGTGTCAGGGGGTCTCTTCGACCTGTTCATCAATCTCAGACCAAAGCGTGTCATACGTACTCTTACCCGTCGATGTGTTGACCAGATCGCCCGGGCTCTTACTCACGACATGGCCGTCCATGTAGGACATGTTGGCCTCGCCACCAAACTCTTCGTCGCTTGCCCCGCCATGCAAGCTGTACCGGATCATGCTCTTGACGTCGCCGAACTTGGCGACGATCCCCGGCTTGTGGTTGACATTACCGTTGTAACCGAACCATGTGGCGGGTTTAAAGGGCAGTGGCTGCCCGCCAATCTCGGAGTGTGCGAAGATAGACCCGTTGGGGTCGACCTCAAAAGCCCAACTCTCTGAGAAGAGCAGCATGTTGCTTGTTCGCTTGACGGATTTGATCGACACCCTTCTATCCGGCGCGGCATTGGCGCCGGTGAGTACGTTTACGGCATAGGTACGTGCGACGCCTTCCTCGTCGGCCGGGCAGGCAAGCACCCCGCCACCGATTGAGCCGGTCCCCGCTTCTTCAAATCCCGGGATGTATTGGCCGATCCGGTCCTTGTCGTACCAGAAGCCGGAGACCAAACCCTGTCCGGGTATAAACTTGATGGTGTTGGGGGGGAACTCACCTTTAGCGTCTTCCGCATATGAGATCATGGCCAGGTTCACCTGCCGCATGCGTGATGCACATTGCACGCGTTGTGCGGTCTTGCGTGCCGCGCCCAGCGCCGGTAACAAGATGCCGACCAGCAGAGCGATGATCGAGATCACGACCAGCAGCTCGATAAGAGTAAAGCCTCGTGTTTTGGTTGTCATTATTGCTCATCCGTTCTGTGGAGGGAGAGTCCATCGTTGGCGGCCCGCCCTGGGGCGGGGAATACAGCCGCGGGCCGTTAGGCCGGCGGCTGTTGAATGAGGAGTGAGACGTCTTAGCGTTTGCGACGGAGCATGGCGACCGTACCTAAGCCCAACAGGCCCATCGTGGTCGGCTCAGGCACGGCTGCGCCTGCGGTCGGCGGCGTGCCGGCGTTCCAGTTACCCAGGATCTCGTTGAGGTCGTCGATGCCCACAAAACCGTCGCCGGAAGGATCGCCTGCTAAGGGGTCGCCTGGGGTGACGTTCTGGTTCCAGTTGCCTAAGACCAGGTTCAGGTCATCGATACCGACGAACCCATCGCCGTTGAGGTCTCCCGGTATCGAGCCGGTCAGGCCGAGCAACGCATCGAACGTGGTCGCCAGGCGGAACTCATCGACGGCCAGCGAGCCGTTCCAGTTCTGGGTCGATACGACCGCCCGGTTCATGTCCAAGTCCAGCGCATTCCAGTTGCCCGCGTCGCTGTTGAAGCCAAAACTCGACAGCGAACCCGTTGCTGTGGCACTGGTGTTGAACTCGGCCTCGCTCGCCCCGGTCGGGTTCACCCAGTAGGTGATTGTGTCGGCACCACCCGCGACTGCGTCGATCTTCAGGAACACGGCCTGGCTCGCCTGATCGGCGATACCGTCGATGATCACGTTGCTGGCGGGCTCGACATCGCCGCCGCCGATGTCCTGGCGGTGACGGATGACCAGATCCATCTCGTTATTAATGCTGTCCTTCTCAAAGCCGACAACCACGCCGAACAGGTTGCCGATGTTGCCCGGGTCGTCGTCCGGGTCGCGGTATAGCCGCCCGTCGGTCAGGTCGTTAGTGAACCCGGCGTACATGAAGCCCTGCCGCCCGTCGCCCAGGTCGCCGCCGGGGTTGACGATCACCGACATGTACCACGTTGACGTAGGCGCGATCGCCGCGGTGTCTAGCTCGCGCTGGATAAAGCGGGTGATGCCGTCGTTGGGCGTGTTCAGGTAGCCGATGCTGCCTGGCAGCTCGTAGCCATAGCCCGGGTCTAGGCCCGCGGCGCGGGAGAGGATGTTTCCGGTCGAGAACCAGCCGATGCCGGTGTTGCTGGTCCCGCCCCAGGGGTTGATGAAGCCGGTCACGGTGGGGTCTTGATCGCGGATGCTGCTGCCCAGCCCGCCCAGGCCGTCAGTCGAGTACTGCCCGGCGGCGGTGTCGGGGGTCGAGCCGCCGTCGAGGAAGCTATCCGATGCGATCAGGGTCGCGTGAGCCGAGCTGGATGCTGCAATCAGGCCAGCCACGGCTGTGGCCGCGGTTATCCAGGTTGAGTTCTTTCGTGTTACGTTATCCATCCCTTGGGTCTCCCGTTAAGGTAAGAAGTCACGGCCGGTGAGTTTGATCCGATACGTTGTATTGGTGTGCCTGTATTCCCTGGCAATGCGTCCCGCGGCGGTCAGGCCACGGGACACGTATGTTTCTACGGGCCGAGCTGCTCGGCCGTTTGCCATCCATTAACGGCGGCGCAGCATCGCGATTCCGCCGAGGCCCAGCAGCGCGGCCGAGGCAGGCTCCGGCAGGCTTGCGACGTCGTCGGCCAGGATCGACTCGTCCCAGAAGAACGAGCGGTCGAAGCCACGGTTCACGATGGTCAGGTCGTTCATGCTCGACGCGGCACCGAGCTGGAAGCCGGCGATTGAGCCGTTGATCGTGGAACTCGCGTCGAGACCGGCTTCGCCGTTACTGAAGTCAGTTGGGTTGACCCAGTAGCGGACCGTGTCGCCGGGGTTGTTGTATTCCAATGCCATCACAACCTGGTACGTGTTGTTCTCAGCGTCTGCAACCAGCAGTTCGTCAGAGACGCTGCCCGCCGCCGCGCCGGTGCGTGAACGGATCACCAGATCTACGCCGCCAGTTCCGTTACCGACGAAACCGACGAACGCACCGCCGAGGAAGTTGGCGTTGCCCTCGATCGTGTCCTGTACGGTGAAGTCGCCGAAGCCGACAAACGAGTAATTCTGGTTCGGGCCGGTCGAAGTGCCGGCGTTGACCAGGTGGCTCATGTAGAAGGTGTTGCCGGCAGGGGCCGCAACCGGAGCCAGGTCGTGGCGGGCCGAGCGGAAGAAATCGGAGAACGCGCCGGGGGCCGAGATAAACTTGCCCTTGCCCGAGCCGGCCTCGCCGTCCAGTGAGCCGTTGTCTGCTTGGAGGTTCGCCGAGCTGACGGACCACGCGCCGCTGAAGCCGACCGCGCTGGCGCTAGTCTGGCCACCGAGCCCGCCGGTGGAGTAATCGCCGCCGCCGATCACGTAGCTGTCCTTGGCAATGATCCCGGCGTCCGCAGGCGCGCTCATCGCCGCAACCATTGCGATTCCCAGGATGCCTTGTGTCCACTTCATACCGCTGTGCAATCTCATTGTCTTTCTCCCTAGATGAAAATAAGCCTGTCCAAGCAACTATTTTGAAATAGTTGCAACAATTTACGAAAGCGCCAGATACCCACGAAAAGGATATATGGCACGCCATTAATATAACTACGGAGTCATCATATTACAAGAGCGGGGTTAAATAATTTAATATCTTATATAAGAAATGGAGTGATCTGTCATTGGGCGCAATTAACCCATCCCAAGATGAGCAGGCGGAGTGGGCTTTTGGCTAAGAGTTGTGGGGAAGGGTAATGAATCTATCGGAGTGGTCTACCGAGCGGGTGTGCTGGAAGACTGGCGGATGATCAGTTCGGCCCGCATCGATTCGCTCTTGACAACTTGATCCGGGTTGTCGTGTACTCGGCGGATTGCCGCAACACAGGCGTGGCCCATATGCACCAACGGCTGGCTGAACGTGGTCATCGGCGGATGTAGTCGCGAGGCGCTCGATGGGTCGTCGACACCGACCACGGATAAATCATTGGGGATATGCATCCCCATCGTCGATGCGGCATCGTACACATCCAGTGCCAAGTAATATCCCCCGGCAAAAACAGCCGTAAGGTCGTGCTGGGTCAGCATCTGGGTCAGTTTGAGTTTCTCATCTGGCTGCAGACGATACCCCGGGACATCAAGCACCGGCCTGTCTTGGTAGGGGATCTTCAGTGCTTCGCAGGCCTGCACAAAACCCGCCTGTCGGTCTAGGCTGTCGCCGAGTTGTGACCCGCCGCCGACGAAACCTATGCGGCGGTGCCCTAGCTTGTAGAGATGTTCGACCGCGTGAGCGGCAAGCTTGAGATTGTCGGTGTCGATCGAGGGTATATCCTGTCGGTAGGCGCGGGTACCGACGACGATGACGGCTACGTCATCTTTAGCGAACTCCGCCGTGTGATCCAACTCCTTCGCGACCGGGTTGATCGCAATATAGCCCGCGATGCCTGGATAAGGTTCCTGGTCGTAATCCATGAGTACGATATTCACACGGTGTTCGATCGCCGCCTGACGCATCCCGTCAAGCACCCGACCGTGGTAGTAATCCCCCATCGAGGCCTCGGAGTGCGTGAGCACGCCGATCATGATCCGTGGCCTTTGCATTTTGTGATTATCAACGACAAACGTGCCCTTGCCGCGTATCCGGTTCAGGACTCCATCCGCGACTAGGCCTTGCAAGGCGCGGTGGGTTGTCACCAGCGAGACGGACAACTCCTGACTGAGTTGCTCCGTAGTTGGCATGCGTATTCCCGGCTGGAAAGTACCCTGATCAATGGCACGCATGATCGCTCGGCTGACGGTCTCGTAAAGAGGCTCGCCCGTCCTGGCGCTGACCAACTCAATTTTGTTGTTCACTGGCTCCATGACGATCCGTATCTATGGCCTTGGCGGGTGGGTAATCAATGTTAACTATGATGATACCCGTGGCAGACATCTGAAAGATCACGATCGATTAGCCCTACTGTACTGGAATCAAGCATTTGGTGTTAGTTTTACTAGCTTCATCAGGGAAGTATAGCCTACCCCTTGACGGCTCCCGAAAGCAGGCCGCGGATCAGCCATCGTTGGGCAATCAGATAGAAGACCAGCACCGGGATGATTGCCAGGACCGATCCGGCGTAGGCGTAGCGCACGTTCGTCGCAAACACGCTTAGCAGTTGGTTGATCGCCACCGGCAAGGTGAATTTGCTCTGCTCCTGCAGCACGATCAATGGCCAAAGTAGGTTCGACCAGGCCCCGATCACGCTGAACACCGCCAGCGTCGCCAACGCCGGCCTTGCCAACGGTAGCATCACGTGCCACCAGATGCGCAGCGCCCCTGCGCCGTCGATCCGCGCCGCTTCCTCCAGCGCCATCGGGATAGACAGGAACGCCTGCCGACACAGAAAGATCCCAAACGCCGTCACGCTGAACGGCAACACCACGGCGATCAGCGTGTCGTACAATCCCATCCCCACGATCGTCCGGAACAACGGCACGACGATCACCTGCTCGGGGATCATCATCGTCGACAGGATCAACACGAAAATGACCGACCGCCCGCGGAACTTCATCCGTGCCAACGGGTAAGCCGCCAAAGCAGCCAACCCCACATTCAAGACCGCCTGGGACACCGTCACCAGGAGCGAATTAATCAGCGCCCGCCCAAGCCCCGCCTCGTTCCACACACCTTCGAAATTGGCGGTTGTCAGGTCGCCGGGCCCCGGCAGACGGTTCATCGGCACGTCCGTCGGCGACAGTGCCACTGCCACCAGCCACACGCAGGGCCCGATCGCCACCAACGCCAACGTCGCGGCCAGCCCGTACATCAGCGCACTTAACCAGGCGGGTCGTTTATTCATGCCTCGGATCTCGTCATCCTCAGCTGGATCAGGCTGAATATCAGCACCACAACAAACAGTGTCACCCCGATCGCGCTGGCGTAGCCGTAGTCCCCGCGTTCGAACGCCGTGTCGTAGATCAAAGGGACCGCCGTCTGGTGCGAGATCGGTGCCCCACGCACCGTCACGTACAACTCGTCAAACACCTTCAATGCGGAGATCGACGAGATCACCACCACCATCGCGATTAACGGCTTCAGCGCGGGTAGCGTGATGTGCCAAAGCACCCGCGCCCGTCCAGCCCCGTCGATCGTCGCAGCCTCCTCCAGTTCTTTCGGCACCGCCACCAGCCCCGCCAGAAAGATCATCATGTAGTAACCAAAACCGCGCCACACGGTCACCATCATCGCGCTGATCAGCGTCCACGGCTTCTCGCTGAGCCAGTAAACGGGCCCCAAGCTCAGTATCTCCAACGCGCTATTCAACAGCCCGCTGTTTTCGTTCAGCAGCAGCCGCCACGCCACCGCCGCCACGATCGCTGGCGTTACTACCGGCAGAAACAGCAGCAGCCGCAACCCCTTCGTGAAGCGCAGCCCCGCGTGCACCAGCAACGCCGCCTGTAAACTTAGCAGGATCACCGCCGGCGTCACCAGCAGATATAGAAAACTGTTCAACAGGCAGAACCAAAACTTCTGATCCGCCAACAACCGCTCATAGTTCTCAAGCCCCACCGGGTCCGGCCCTTGGAACGCCGTATAACGTGTGAACGAATAGAACACCACCTGCACCATCGCCCACAGCATGAACACCCCAAGCACCGTTCCCGCTGGCAGCAGGAACAGGTAGGGCGTGCATGTCGACTTCAGCCGAGCCATCCGCGTCATGGCCGCACCCCCCGACTCAATACCGATTCGGGGGCTGGCCCGGGTCGCGGCACCGCGTCGAGCGTAGCCGGGATCGCCGCATCAAGGATCTGGTTCCACTCCGCTTCGATGTCTTCAAGCGTCTCACGTACGTCACGACCATCCAGCAACGCCGACTTAATCCCCTCATCAAACGATCGCCGAAGGTCCGGCCATGTCCCCAACGCCGGCGTGAACGCCACCGCTAAGCGCAGCGATCTCGCCGAGATCGACCGCGCTGTCGCGATCTTGGTCTCCGCCGTCCCGTCTTCCGCCGGCGGCGTATCGAATAACCCGTCGCTCAAGACGCCGGGCGTGCTCGGCAGGATATTCACCAGCTGACAGAACGCCAGTTGATTCGCCGGGTTCGTCAGCCAGGCTGCCAGCGCCGCCGCCTCTTCGGGGTGTTCGCTCGTCGAGGTCACACTCAGAAACATCACCGCGATGTGCGACCGGTTCAACGCGCCAGTCGCAGCCGGTCGGACCGCCGTAGCCTTAAAGACGTCCGGTGCGCTGCTGGCGATTCTTGATAAAAAATTAGCCCCCGTCACAGCCACCACGATCTGTCTGTTCTGATAAAGCTCGACCACATGCGCATGCCCGGCCGTCGCCGCCTCCCGGGGCAACACGCCGTCACGGTACAGGTCGATCCATCCCTGTACGAACACCACGATTTCATCGCGTGTCAGGTCCGCACGCAGTCGGCCGTTATCCTCGGCAAACGGTGGCTTCCCATCCGCAATCAGCATCACAGGTAGTTCGGATTCCACCGCCAAGGGCACACTGAAGTAAAACCCGCCCGTCGCTTCGTGATAGTCGATCGCCTGCGTCATCAATGCCGACCAGTCAGCCCCGACCCCGTCCGCGTCCAGGCCGCCTCCCTTAATCAGGTCGGTATTGATAAACTGTACCTGTGTCGACAGGTACCACGGCAGGGCCCCCAGTTCCCCGCCGATCTGCGCAGGTGCCAGCGCGCCTGTTAAATAAACCTCGGACGGATCAAACGTAAGCAGGGGGGTCAGGTCCCGCGTCGCCCCCAGCGAGGCGAACCGCGCGTATTGCAGATCTGAGATATTCACCACGTCCGGCGCCTGGCCCGCCGCCGCCGCCGCGATCAGCTTCCGACTGAGCGCATCAAACGGCACGTCCACCCACTTCACAGTCACCCCGGGGTGCGCCTGCTCAAACGCCTCGATCGTGTCTTCGATATACGCCGTAAACCTTGGCCGCAACGCCAGCGTCCACAACTCGATTTCCACATCCTCTGATTCCAACGACTCGCTGCACGACGCGCCCAGCAACACAAATCCAAGCAGACAGATCGCCGTGCACACGCCGCATGCCCCACGTCGAATCCATGCATCGCTTCCCCGTTTGACAGCAGCAGCCACGCGGCGACGGCTGCATCGAAACGCACGGGTATTCAGCTTGTGTAGTGGTCCCATGCGCACCATCACGCCACCTCCCAAGGCCAGGAAAGCGGCACGCCGATTTCTGTCAGCCGCCCCTGGTAGTCTCGCAGAAGTTCGGGGTTGTTGTGGACCTCGGCGGGTTGTTTCTTATGTTGAAGGCAAAACGCCGCTAGCATCGCCGCCGACTCGCCGATATTCCATTCGATCGGGTGCAGCCGGGTACAGCCGTTAGTGATGTGCGTGACCCCGATAGCCTTGCCCGCCGCGATCACGTTGCACACGCGCACCGGCAGCAACGCCCCCAGTGGGATGCGGAACGGCGCCGCGGGGATGTAGATCGAGTTACGCATCGCGGTCGAGGGGTGCAAGTCAATCGGATAATGCCCGATACCGACGCTGTCGTTAAAGGGCTCCGCGAAGACAGGCACAGGACCTTCGAGTTGGGGGTGACCGGCTTCAAGCCGCTGAGCCTGCCCGACGTGTGCCTCGGTTACGACGGTACGGGCGGTCAGTCGCCTCGGCTCGCGGATATAGGGAGACATCGCGAACCCGTCGTCCGTCCCCAACTCATCACCTCGAAGTTTAAGCCCGGGATAGCCCGCCGAGGCACTGTCGTGGCGTGGTGCGCTGGTCTGCATCCAGTACAGCCAGCACAGGCTCTGCTCCCGCGCCGCTTGGTACGCCTCGAGCTTCTGGTCGTCATTGACACCCAGCGTCGGCTTTAGGAAATAATCCATCTGGACGCAGTTAAACAGCGACACGTCCGGCGGCGCGATCGCCTTATCCGTATACACCGACCGATCTACGATCCTTCGGTACCGCCAAAGCTCCCACTGACCGTCCGCTGGTTCATCGGGCCAAGGTGTCATCGCCAACTCGCGCGGCTCGTAGTTCTCCCCACAGATCGTCCACGACATCAACGGTCCCGGCCAAGTCTTATCCAGCGGAGGCACGTACGACGCCCAGAAATCATAGCTCGCGGGCTTCTCAATCACGTGGTTCTCGCCCGTTCGATGCTCCACCGCAAAGCACCAGGAAATCGCCTGCTGGTCCATAGGGTCGTCGTGATCGTCACGCCCGTGCAGTTCACCGAACGTCTCGCGGTGTTCCGCCCCGATCATGTGCTCGATCCCGGCAAGCGGGTACAACCCGCCGTCTTCGGTCGCCTCCAGGATGAAATCCGCTACCACGCTGACCAGTCCGCCGTCCGTCAGGTCACTCAGTGTCACCCCGACGACCCGATCACCCTGCGTCTCGGCGCTGACGGGCTCGTGTCTCAGCAGCACCTGGATCAGCCCCGAATCGATATGTGGCGACAACATCCGCATCAACACGTGCTCGCCGATGCGGGGTGAGAAACACAACCGACTCACCCAGCCTCCGCCGGGGTTTAGCTGGGCATTCGCTTTGGCCGATGCGGTGAGACCTTCGTTTGTTCGGTAGTAGTCCCGCACGTGTTCACGGAAGTTCAGGTAGCTGCGCGTCGCCGACGTCACCCCGTCCACCCCCTCAATCCACCGATTCTCATCCGGCGGCACGGCTTGCGAGGTGAGTTGCCCGCCCAGCCAGGCCGTGGGCTCCGTGATAACGCATCGCACGCCCTGCCGCGCCAGGGTCATCGCGGCGGCGACGCCCCCGGTGCCACCTCCGAGAACCAGTATCGGGACGTGAAGGCTGCGTTTCATAAGCCGTGTCGGTCGTGCGTCTGTATGGTTGTGACAGGATCACCCGCCGTGTGCTCGGCCGCACCCCGCGCAACACGCGGAATCCGAGTCAGGATAGACCCCTGAATCTGATCAGGGATTGGATCAATCGATCTTCGGCATCGACACCCAGCCGCCGCCGGTTTCTGCCGACGTGTGTGCCGTTTCGATCACGGCGATCGCTTCCACTAATCGGTCGAGCGTCGCCGGCGGCTCTCCGCCCTCGAAGAAACGGGTCATGCCCTCGATTAGCCGGTTATAGATTTCGCCGAAGTCCACCTTGAACGAATGGATCGCCTTGCTGCCGTGAACCGTCGCGCCGAAGTCATATGCGGCCTTGCGGTCCATCCGTAGGTGTGCATAACGTCCGTCGTGGTATCGGAGTTGAACGATGTCGCGGTCCTCCGCTTGGTCGCAGCGGACCTCGCGGACCCCGCCGCCCCACATCGCGTCGACCATTTCGATCGTGTGTATGCCGTAGAAGAACAGCCCCTTCATCGCGTCACTGAGTTCGCCTGGACCGTAGGCGTCGATCGCTATTAGCTGGCCCAGCTCATCGAGATTCAGGTCGCGGACCTCGTTGGCGAATCGCAGGCTGGATGCCGAGTAGCACGGCGTGTTGTGTTTTCTCGCCAGCGCAAGGATGCTGCGTGCGTCTTCAAGATTACAGGTCAGCGGCTTATCTATATAAGTCGGCAGAGAACGCATCAGCGCGGGCTTCGCCAGCTCCAGGTGCCGGTTGCCGTCGACCGCGAGCACCATCACGCCGTCGGCCGCATCGAGCATGGCGTCCATCGAGTCAGCCATGACCACGCCTTCTGCCTCGGCCTGTAGACGCCACTTCTCAACTTCATCGAGGGGCATCCCGTGAACCCCGTCTGTCCACATCTGTGTTACCCGGCAGCGTGTTTGTCCGTCGGCACGAAGCTTACGAATACGCTTGACGAACTCCGGCAGGTGCGAGCTATCGATACCGATCGCCGCGATCTGAAGCTCGCGCGTGGCTGGTTTAGGCGATTTAGGGATCTTTGATCCGGTCGTGTGGCTGCTATGTTGGGTACTAGGCATCTGTAATTTTTCCGATCACCGTTTGGTTAGCTAACTACGGCGTGTTCCTGGGCGTTTTGTAGGGTCAAGGATACCGCTAATCCGTCTTCAAAACTCGCAAGCTCTGTCTGGCTTGTTGGTGAGCGGACCAGCTCGGCAAACGCTTCGAGTTGGTGTTGAAATCGCGTTTCGTGCGTTTCGACTGCCAACGTCTTGGCCTCTTGCGTGCTGGGCTTGAAGAGCAACTCTTCTGGCTTTTCAAAATCGTAATGCAGAAGACCTGCGGTCCCGACCAGTGTCGTGGTAAAACGCACGGGTTCGGCCCAGCCAGCGAGCAGCACGCCAGCAATCGAAGAACCTCCTGGCATTGCCGAGGGCGAATGGATGAGCAATGTCGCATTCGAGTCGCCGCGTCCGGCCCATTGATGGTGGAATACCGCCGCGTCAACCTGCGACGGGCCGACCAGATAGTGAAATAGGTCCAAGCTGTGGCAGCCGGTGTCTAATAGTGACCCGCCCCCGCTGATGGTCGCGTCGCTCATCCAGTGTGTTTTCATACCCGGGTGCCAGCAGGCGAAGGTATTTTCAAACCGCACCAAGTCGCCTAGGTCACCTTTCTCAGCCATCCGCTTCATCTCACGGATGGCCGGGGTGTAGCGATGGCAGAACGCGACGGCGGTCGGCGTCTTTTCATATTTCTGAGCCAAGTTTACCAGCGCCAAGGCGTCTTCAGCCTGATGGGCCAGCGGCTTCTCAGCCAAGACCGCAAGGCCGGCAGCCAGTGCCGCTTCGATCAAAGCAATCCGCACCGAAGGCGGCGTGCAGATTACCACGGCATCGACTTGGCTACGGGTTTTTTTATCATCTAACAACTGGTCCAGATCGCTGAAAGCCGGGGCCCCGGATTTCTCTGCCATCGCCTGCCGACGGTCAGCGTTGGGCTCAACGATCGCTGTCACCGCCAACTGAGGGGATGCCTTGATGGCGGCCAGATGCGCGTCTGCTATTATGCCAGCGCCTATAATTGCTATACGAATATCGCTCATGTATTATATCTTAGCTGAGTATTCTGGCCTTGCAAGGGGGATTTGGGATAATCATCTCCAAATTAAAATTTTTTTTAAGACCGGCCATGATGGGTGCCACATGGACATGATATAGATCGACGATTGGCGTCCTCAAACACGAAATCTCCTCGCCCAAGCCCAATCAGCAATAGGCCATGTGGGATGCCAATCCATCACTGCGTACCTGGCGATCATAGAAGGATCAATCATGCACCATCTTGTCACCTTATTTTCTAAGTGTTTCCTGTTCGGGCTGATCCTCGGGTTGGTACCAGCCTGTACTGTGTTGGCTGAAACCGGCACCGGCGAACGTCCAGCTTCGGAAGTTCGAGGCGTCTGGATGACTACGACTGCCAATGACGCAATCGCCTCCGCTGAACAATCCGAACAATCGATGCGGCGTCTGCGTGAGATAGGGATTAACACCGTTTACGTCGAAGCCTGGAAGAACGGCTACACCCAGTTCCCCTCTCAGGTCCTTCAAGACACCATCGGGGTGGACCGCCGTCCGGCTCTGATCCCCGCTGACCCGGGCGATCAGGCAGATCGTCACGCCCTGCCGGGCCGTGACCTGCTTGGTGAAACGCTTATCCAGGCACACCGAAATGGGCTTATTTATATAGCGTGGTTCGAGTACGGTTTCATGGCCGCGCATAAAGACACCGACAACCATCTGCGCAGGATGTACCCTCAGTGGATGACCAGGACCCATCGTGGTGAGACTGTCTCTGATCAAAACCCGTTTGTCTGGATGAACCCGATGAGGCCAGAATGTCAGGCTTTCCTGCTGGGCATCATCCTCGAAGCGGTAGACAAGTATGACCTGGACGGTGTGCAACTGGACGACAGAATCGCCTGGCCGGTGAGCATGGGTTACGACGATTTCACTAAGAAGGTCTACGCTCAAGAGCACAACGGCGCTCAGCCACCCGACGATGCTCACGACCCCGACTGGGTCGCGTGGCGTGCTCAGAAAGTTACTGATTTTGCACATCGGCTCTACACCGAGTTGAAGGAGGCGCGACCGAACCTGATCGTGTCGATCAGTCCGGCGGTGTACCCCTGGTCGTTAGAGCACTACGCCTGCGACTGGCCGAGTTGGTCCCAACGGGATTGGATGACCGAGTTCGTGCCACAGAATTATCGGTACGATTACTCTTCGTTCGAGAAGACGTGGAAGGATCAGGTAAACGCAATGCCTGGGATGCTCGATCGGCTTGTCGCGGGCGTGCTGGTCAATGGCGGCACCCGGACCAATCCATGGTCGGATATCCGTCGAGAACTAAACCTGGTTAAGGACTCGGGATCTCTAGGGCATGTGTTCTGGTTCAGTCCTGGTGTGCTGGATACATACCCAGAGGAAATACAGACGTATTATGCAGATACGACGCCTGCTAATCCACACCTTCCAGCCGACTGGCGTCCAGCGCCAATCGTTTGCGTTCCTGAATCGCAAGGCGTGTTTATCGCAACTATCGATCAACCCGGGCGATACCGGGTAATCGCGCAACGCAGGGGGGTTTGGTCCAAAGTCGAGTCACGTGACTTTTCCGTCGGCGAAGTGCGTCTGGTGATTCCCGATGCAGGCCGGGTCGAATTGCTTGTAGATAGACGCGCTCACCGACCCATTGGCTCATGATCGAAAAGTGTCCGCTACTGGTATCTACTGGAGATCGTGATGGTCAACGTTGGCGTTGTGGGATTAGGGATGATGGGCCTGACACACCTGGCGGCCTACCGTAACGTACCCAAGGCCCGCATCGTCGCGGTAGCGGATCGAGACGAATCCCGTCTCGGAGGGCAGGTAGAGGTGCGCGGGAACATCCCGGGTCAGTCCCTTGGCGAATACAATCTGACTGATGTAACAAAATATAACGACGCCATGGGCCTGATCCGCGACCCCAATGTGGATATGGTAGATCTGTGTTTGACCACACCGCTGCATGCCACGTTTGCGGTGGCGGCGCTTGAGGCCGGAAAGCACGTTATGATCGAAAAGCCTTTGGCGCGAACTTCTGAACAGGCTAGGCAGATCCTCGACGCAGAAGCGCAATCGACCGGTATGGCGATGTGCGCGCAATGTATGCGATTCTGGCCCGGGTGGGATTGGCTAAAGAATTCGGTCGATTCGGGTTGCTATGGCCCAGTGCGGTCGGCCACCTTTCTGCGGATCGGAGAACGACCGGACGGCGATTTCTACCGCGACGGCTCTACCAGCGGGGGTGCGGCCTTAGACATGCACATCCACGACACCGACTTCATCCACCACTTATTCGGTATGCCATCACAAGTCACCAGCACCGGCTATACAAGCCCGGGCGGGGGCGTCGATCACCTGACGACATTTTATAGTTATGATTCAGTCCCCCACGTCGTCGCCGAGGGCGGCTGGGTATCGCACAGGGGCTATCCCTTCACGATGCGGTACACCGTCGTCTTTGATCGGGCGGTCGCGTCGTTCGATCTGGATCGGAAGCAGGCGCTGATAGTGACCGAAGATGGTAAGCCATCGGCCGCCGTCGAACTGGACCCGGGCATGGGATACGAACACGAAATTGCCTATTTCATCAACTGTATCGCCTCTGACGAACCTCCGGCACGATCATCGATCCGAGACGCCGCTCGTTCGCTAGGCATCCTCGAAGCCGAGCTTCTAAGCATCGCCTCGGGTCATGCCCAAGCAGTTGAAGATGTCATCTAGAGCAAGGTGGGCCGCCCGGCATTCACTCCTGAACCCATCACGCCGTATTCTGAATTGGGCTATGCATGCTTGATCCTGTTCACTATCCACAGTTCATCGCACCGCGCCTTGGAGAAGCCTTACGCAGGCTGGAATCAGCAGTCTGGACACACGGCGACACGCCGCTGGCCGTTTCTGCATCTGCGCCAAGCCCAGAACCTATTAATGCCGTGTCAGCCAGGCACCTCAAGTTACGCCAGGTGACCAAGCTCCCACACGTCTGGGGCAAGATGTTCGATCAGCGCTGGTGGAAGGTGCGCCTGCCTCGCGCAGCGCGGAGTGACGGGCATCGATACCTGTTGTGGAAAGATCAGGCCGAGGCCACCGTGTACCACAAAGGTGAACCGATCTTCGGCATCGATCCCGGCCACCACTATTGCCCATTGCCAAGTGACGCCAGAGAATTGATGATCGAATCCACCTGTTGCCGAACCGGTATTTGGGTGCCCGGCGACCAGGAACTTATGTCTACATTGGGCAGTGAGTACAACGGTGCATATCTTGCCCAACGCGACGACGATAGCTGGCATGCGCTAATTGATCTGAAAGTGCTGGTCGACGCCCTGTTTCTATTGCCCAGGCACGACTACCCGGCAGACGCCGACCCGTGCGACCCTTGCGGGTACCGCCCACCGCTTGACAAGACCCTTCCTCTGTTCCGATCGGTGCTTCGGCAACTCAACGACGCGGTTGACCACTATGACCGCTCCGGGCCTGCGGCTCTGCGTCGTGCGTTGAAAGGCGTCTACCGTTCGCTGGCGATATCAAAGCGTTCGCACACCGCAGTCCTGATTGGGCACGCGCATATCGATCTGGTCTGGCTCTGGCCCAAGCGTGTCGGGGACGCTAAGGCGGTTCACTCCTTCGCCAACGCGCTGTCATTAATTGACCGTTACCCGAAGATGCGTTTTACCTACTCCCAGCCCATCAGCTACAGAGATGTCGCGTCTTTAGCACCTAACCTCATGGACCGTGTCACCGACAAGATACGCACGGGGCGATGGGAGGCCACCGGTGCATTGGAAGTCGAGTCGGATACGCAGCTTCCCTGTGGCGAGGCCCTGGTCCGTTCATTTGAGCTGGGACGTGAAGGGTTTCTCGCATTGAACGGCCCGAAACACGGGCCGAGTCGCGTCGTCTGGCTGCCGGACACGTTTGGGTACAGCGCCTGCATCCCACAGATCATGGCCGGCTTCGATATACCGTATTTTTACACCACCAAGATTCATTGGGGGAGCGCTACGAAGTTCCCACACACCAGCTTCCGCTGGCAGGGGAATGACGGTTCCGAGGTGTTGGTGCATCTGATCCGTGACCACTACAACCAGGAAGCAATGCCGGGGCAGATCAAGAAGATCGCGATGGAGCACCAGCAGGCAGACGTCCACCCGGAGGTTCTGATACCCACGGGGTATGGCGATGGCGGAGGCGGGCCTAGCGAAGACATGGTCGAGCGCGCTGAACGCATCGGTAAACTAGGACTGCTCGGCGAAGCTGCCGGTATCCCGGACGTACGCTGGGGACGCATCGATGATTTCTTTGATCGGCTAAACAAGAAACGTAAGGCGCTTCCAACCTGGCGTGGCGAGATGTACCTGCAGTTTCATCGGGGCGTGCAAACAACTCATTCCGACCTCAAGGCGTCGTACCGTTGTGCCGAACGGGCGCTACAGACCTGGGAAGCAGTACGTTGTGCCACGGGGAGGGGGCCTATCGATCTCGAAGCCTGGCGAAAGTTGGTGTTTACCCAGTTCCACGATTGCTTGCCCGGCAGTTCGATCCTGGAGGTTTGCAATGAGGCGGTTGACGATTTGCGTGCCTTGGCCAAACGCGCAATGCGTAGCGCTAAACAGGAATTGACTCGAAGTGCCGGGCGGTCATGTGTTTTTAACCCGTTGCCGGTTCCCGCATATCTCTTGACGGACACGACGGCGGCTCGTATCCCGCCTCTGGCAGGAGTACCGCTTTCAGAACTCAAACCGGTACCCGTTCAGCTACCCGAAGCCACTGTGGCATCATTGGAAAACAAACGGGTGAACGCTCGCTTCGATATCTACGGGCAGATTCGTTCGCTGAACATCGACGGCCAACCAATCTTACTTAAGCAACCCGGCGCCCAGCTATGGGCCTTTCCCGATCACCCGGCGGCCTTCGATGCCTGGGACATCGACCGCCCCACACTCAGCAACGGCGAACGAATTGACACGCCTGCAATACGGAGTATCGAGTCTAAAGGCACACTTTCCACGGCCGTGTGTTTCAAGCGGAAGATCGGGCGAAGTAGTGTGGTAACCATCCGCTACCAACTGGACCCCGTACGCCCGACGTTGTTGGTTGATCTGGAGATCGATTGGCAAGAGCCACAGGTGCTACTGAAGATGGCTTTCCCGACAGGCTATATGGGGCGTTCCGCACGTTATGGTTCGCCGTTCGGAAGTACGCTACGCCCTCAATCCTCAGGGCCGATCGAACACGACGCAATGTTTGAGGTCCCCGCGAGCCGATGGTCCGCAGTCACAAACGACACCGAGCACGATGGGCTCTCGCTTGTTACCGAAGCCAAATATGGGTTCGGGTGTGTTGAAGGCCTGCTGCATATCAGCTTGTTGCGCAGCGCCAAGATTACCGAACCTGTGCAAGGCGCTCCAAGGCGTATCAGAAAAAACAAACGCGAAGCGACCCCAACATTCTCAGACCTTGGCCGGCATCATATTCGCATGGCGATCGGTCGATACCGTGCCGATGCGCCAAGCGATGAGCAGCCGGGGGCGTGGGCCGATTCCATATTTAATCAGCCAATTCCCTATACCGGAGAACCCGTTGACGCCGGATTCAATGGCTTGGATGCCATGCCGGGCCTGCTGCCCGCTTGGGCGAAGCCGCTTGGAAAGAACCGCTGGGTTCTTCGGCTACACGAGATGTTAGGCCAACACGGGGCCTGTCGTATCGATGCCGCTCCGACTCACGAGCTATCTCGTCTTAACCTTCGCGATGAACCCGAGGGCAAGATTGCCCGGGGGAAGCTGCGCGTCGAGCCTTACCAGATCGTCAACGTCGGGCTGACACGCAAATGATCGGTCGCCGTCACCGTGATCGCGGTTGCCGCGGACAACCTGTAGAGACAAAGCATGACCGAGCCACCTAAATTGTCTACTTCTCCACGCGCATTGGCCCTCGATGCGTTGCGTGGTCTGGCGATCTTAATGATGTGCCTGTCCGGCATAGTCCCGGAAGGGCTGCCGAACTTTATGTACCACGGGTACTACCCCCGCTTTCTCCCAGACGCGGCGGGGGTCTGGACAGCTGTATCAAACCCACACCAGTTTCGCGGGGCGGATTGGCCAAGCTTCACTTGGGTCGACTGGGTGTTCCCAATGTTCCTATTCGCCATGGGCGCGGCGTTCCCATTGGCGTTGGGTAGAAGGCTGGATCAAGGTGCGCCCATGTGGCGCATCGTGCTTGGCGTAATGGCGCGGGGCGTGACGCTGATCGGCTTTGCGGTCTACGTTAAGCAGATCATTCCGCAGTTTATCGAGAGCCCGACCTCACCAGCCACCTGGTGTATGGGGCTGTTGGGGTTCGCGTTGTTGTTCCCCGTGTTCGCCCGACTGCCGCGTGTGTGGGGTCGGCAAACGATATTTGCCATACGCGTGGCAGGCGTCGTATCGGCAATCGGTTTCGTCATGTACTTGAATATCGGCGACGGCGATACGTTCTCCTTCGCACAAAACGATGTCATTATTCTACTGCTAGCGCACATGTCTATAGCCGGATCGTTGATCTGGCTGGTATCGCGTAATAAGCTTTGGCTGAGATTAGTAAGCCTGTCTGTTGTGTACATCGCGCATCACCAGGCGATGCACGGGGGCTGGGCATGGCTGGACCCGGCCGTAAACTTGCCGGCTCGGCTGTTGGATCTACGGTGGATCAATACTGTCTTGCCTTGGGGGCCTGAGATACCGGCGGGCCTGCTCGATCTTTCTGTTCTCTACAACTTTAGATGGTACAAATTCCTTTTCGTAGTAATACCAGGCACGATCATAGGTGATCTGTTGCGTGAGCAGATACGCCCACGCGGCGAGGCCGACGCAACCGATGGTCGTTGCGTAGCATCGTCATGGTCCAACTCACGACTTATTGCACTGGCTGCGGTGATGGCTGGGCTGATTCTTGTCACGCTCATAGGTTTCCAATGTCACGGCAGGGTGTTATTCATATTCAGCGAGTCGCTTCGATTAGTCACCCCATCTGCCACATGGTGGGGTGTGATCCCCTTGTTGGCTGGAGGGCTTGCGCTGATCTATGGCGGTCGGACACCTCCGCCGCGGCTGATCCGTGCGATCTATCTATGGGGCGCGTTCTGGTTAATCCTGGGATTGATCGCGGAGCCGTTCGAAGGCGGGATCAAGAAGGGCCCGCCCTCGACAATAAGTTACTACCTTGTCTCGGTATCTCTTTCGATTCTTTTGCTAGGGGTGTTTACGATCTGGATCGATGTGCTGGGCCGGAGGCGGGGCACGACGATATTAGTATATAACGGCCAGAACCCCATGCTCGCCTACGTCGGAATCAGGAACTTATTGGCACCAATGGTCGCTTTGCCGCTCTTGGCTCCATTAGCACGTTGGTTTCCTGATGTCGGTAGCGGGTCTATCAACGAATGGATCATCGGCCTGATGCCAGCGACTACCTGGTCGTTACTGCTTTGGTCACTGGTTCAGACACTCCTGCTTGCAACCATTGTCGTCGCCTTCACACATGCCCGGGTGGTCTGGCGAAACTAACAGGCCAGGCTCGTGCTTAATCACCCTTTCTGAAGGGCGGGAACCAAGTAACGATCAGAAAATACATACCCGCGGGTATCGGAACGGTCTTTTAGTTCGCACATCACTTCCTCCCGTTCTTGAATGTATGTACCGCAGCTGCACGGTCAGATCGTATGGCACCGCAAGGCCATCGGGCCGGATTCTCGGCTGGCGACGGGTTCGTCGGGATCGATGACCTCAACGCCGTCTTGGGCAACTGGAACGCCGGCACACCGCCTCAACTTCCGGGGGCGGGAGCCAACATCCCCGAGCCTGCTACAGGAGTACTGCTCCTCTACAGTGTCACGTTGCTTACCAAACGCAGGACGCTGCGTTCCTGACTCACGCCTAAGCAAAACCAAAT
>CBDUNP010000009.1:0-21235 GCA_965368605.1 uncultured bacterium
CGCTGCGCCTCATCCGCCAGCCAGCGCGAGGGCGTGGCGAAGGCGATCCGACCTGCTTTATCTAACGCCTGCTCGCGTTGCTCATACTGTGTTGCGATCTGCGTGGGTTGACTCACAGGGTAGCTGTCCGCCATCGAACAACCGGCGTCGCAGGCCGACTCGAACTTTCGGCAGTCCATGCTGTAGGCGCATGTCCCGGTGAAGGCCCACATGTCGTGCAACGTCCAGACAACCGGGACGAGGCGCGAGAGTTCGGCGGGCAAAGTCGCGGGCAGGCCTGCGCCGTGGAGGTTATGGGCATGGACCACGTCCGGCTGGTGCGTGCGCAACACGTCCTTGATCCGACGCGAGATCGCCTGTGAATCGATGGCCTGACGCTGGTCCGGGCGCAGGGTCAAGGCGATCCGGCGTGCTGCCCGGTTCATCGTCGAAAAGTCACGGAGGTTGATCGTCTCAAACGGCGAGGCCGGGTCAGGGTGTGGCGTCGCCCAGACAATTTCATGGCCCAGATCGCGCAGCCCGAGCGCCAGACGGTGGGCCGCGATCCCGGCACCGCCCTTGCGTTGCACGTCGCTGAGGAGCATCACCTTCATGCCGCCACCCCCCCGCCGATGGCCAGTGGCTTAGCGTGATGACTCTTCACGGACTCGCACAATGAAGCGAACCGTTGACGCAGCACGCCCTGGTCCCCGCCGGCGATGTCGGTGAGCGTGACCATATGGTCGGTCGCGTCGTGGTCATTCAGGAAGCCCTGGATTTTACCGCCGAGCGTGTAATCGATCGCCAGGTAATCCACGCCGAGTGTGTCGGCGAACAGCACCGAATGGAAGCGCATCGAGAGACAGACCGTCGCGCCGCGCATCGACTGGACGACCGAGTCCACGCTGGAGGGTTGAAGTTCAACCAACGGGTCCAGGCCCTGTAGGTATTGTTCGGCAAATCGACGGTTGAAGCCGCGGTCGTCACAGCCCTCGAAGAAGCAGTGCATGCTGTAGAGCGCGGGGCGGAGGCCGTGGGTTTCACACAACTGGCGGATCTGGGCACCCAGGTTTTGCTCGAAACGGTCACGCAGTTGATTGTATTCTTCAACGGTACGGTCGCCGCGATACCCGGCCGGCCATTCGCGCAGGAAGCACGCCAGCACCGGCTGCTTCGTAGGAATAGACAACGCGCGACTGCGGGCAAGCACATAGTCAGCCGCGGGATCGCCCACACAGCGGATGTCTTGCCTGTCCGTCAACTTCTGGGCGTACGCCACAGAGGCTTGGTCGCGCAGAGTGACTTCGTCCGCCAGTGTAAGAATACGCTTCACCGCATCAATACAGAAGACGTCATTCAACGGGCCGACGCCACAGCCAAAGACCACACGCCGCTTGCCGTTCGCGGCGGCGACCGCGAAGGCGGCCAGGATCACGCCCAGCTCGCCTAAGTCCATCAGAGGGCCGCCGCCCATGACCACTTCATCGCACGACGCGCAGGCCTTGAGGAACTTCGGGCTGTAGACCGGGACGATCTTCGCGGTGATCCCGAGTTCGCGGAGCGTGCGCTCGGTGATCATCGGGTACAGGCTGCTGACGGTGAACTCGGCGTCGGGGTATCGGCGTTGGTAGTCGCGGGCGATACCGCCGAGGATGGCTTTGTCGCCGACGGTTTCCGTGCCGTACCAGCCGGTGATCAGGATGCTGCGACGGCCGACGATTTCGCCATGCCCGCGCAGCTTCGGCAAACGATTCGACAGGCGGATCGCGTTCTTAATCGACAGGGCACGGCGGGTGTACTTCTCAGCCAGCCCCTCGATCCATTCGCGCGTCGTCACCGGGGCGTGGTAGTCGTGGATGCACGTTGCGCAGTCTTCCTTGCGGACCCGGCGGCGTTCGCTGAGTTTGCCCAGGTACAGCTTCTCGGAAGACTGGTCCAGGGCACTGCCCAGCGACGCGGATTTCGGTGCGCAGTATTGCAACTCTCCACGGCAGTCCAGGACCACCGCCTGGTCCTGATACGGGCAGGCGGTTTTACGCGGTTGGCCATTGAGCATCCCGGCGACGCTGCGATACGTCCGGCGGACCGCGTCGCGCGTCTCGTATTCGCGTTCAAGCTTCGTGAAGAACATCGCCAGGTGGTAGGACTCGTCGTCGCTGAAACCGCGGATGTACGAGGTCTGCCCGAAGTTGTAGAGGCGTTGGATGAACTCGCCGACGCGGAAGCGGGCGTAGATGTTGTGTTGCTTGCAGTAGTCTAGCAGCTCATCGACGTGCCAGAGATTTGTCTTGGTCACGGTGCAGCCGACGGACAGGGGCAGGTCCATCCGGCCCTGGATGTCCTGGATGACTCGGATCGCGGAATCGAAGTTGCCGGCCCGGCCACGGACCTTGTCGTGCACCGCGCCGACGCCATCGAGCGAGACCATGACATTGAAATCTACACGGCGATCCTTACAGACCTTGGCAGATGCCTCAACACGTTCGATCACGTCATCATCGCGGATCGCGTTGGTGATGATGCCGGTGCCCTTGAGCTTCGGCAAAGTCTTGCAGATCACGTCGAACAACTCGGGCAGGTCTTTGCGCAGCGTGGGTTCGCCGCCGGAGACGCCGACGTAGTTCACGCGGGAGTAGAGCCGGTCGCGCAGCACGCTGCCGAGCTGATTTGGCGTCAGCTCGACGTCACGCTTCTGCTGCCAGATGTTGCACATCTCGCAACGGGAATTGCAGATATCGTTGACCAGCATGTTGACGGTGGTCGGCTTGACGGGGAGATACGACGACAGCCGCCGCCGCAGGTCCTGACCCGCGACGCCGACTAAGATGCGTCCGTCTTGTATCAACTCGTTAAGCATGTTGGTTAACTGAAACTACCTTTCTAAAGGATTACGCCCTCATCAGACGCCAGCCGATGCCGTGCAACACACGCCGGGCGATGTTTTCGGTCTGCTGCGCGTTGGTGGCGACGACCGGCTCGACCTGATGCGGCCGGGTGTACCGAAGGGCGATCGACTCGGGGGAACCGCCACGCAGCACGATCGGTGCGCCGCGGGGCGTATCGACCTTCTCGAAGCCGGAGTAAGCCACACGGAACGCCCGGCGGGGTTTGTCGCTGTGCGCCTCGTCGCTTGAGTGCAGCAGCAACTGATTGAAGATCAGCACGTCGCCGGCGTTGACCTCGGCGTAGACGGCTTTGGATTCATCGACACACTCGGGGTTGACCCGGTCGTGGTGGGTTTCGCCCTCGACGCAGTGCCAGGGGAGGAAGCCCGCCTTGTGTGAGCCGGGGATCACCTTGACGCAGCCGTTCTCGCGGGTCGCGTCGTCGAGCGCCATCCAGGCGATGTACTTCACGGGCTCGTCGGTGCGTTTGATGAAGTCCTGGTGCCAGGGCACGCCGTTGCGTTTGCCGGCGGGCTTGGAGATCAGGCTGTTGACATATAAATAGATGTCCGGGCCGAGCGCCGATTCCAGCGCATCCAGCACGCGGCTGTGACTAGCCAACGGCTGGAACTCGGGGTGTCGTTGATACAAATCGTAAAGCACGCCCTGGTCGTCGCGGTGACGCATGTAGTGGTTGTGGAAGGGGTCTTCCAGGCCTTTGCTGGCGTGGGCCAGCGCGCGATCGACCAGGTCAACGACCGGTGCAAGTTCGGCGGGGTCGAAGACGCCTTTGAGGATCGTATAGCCGTCGTCGATTAGGTTGGGGGTGGACATCGTCGTACCTTTCATCTGTATCAGGCCGCGGTGGATGCTTGAGCCTGGGTTGTCTGCGGGTATTGGGTGTCGTAATCGAACCGTTCCATGTAATGACCCATCCGGCTGACGAGGTAATCATGGTCGTCCGGGGAGATCTGTGAGGTCCAGGCCCCGGCCTTGCCGCTGCGCATGAAGGGGGTGGACTGTTTGCGTTGCTGGTCGCTGGCGAAGGGCCGGCCGTTGGTTTGCTCGAGCTTCTTCATGTTTGAGAACGAGCTGCGTTGGATCGCGTCGGCGATCTGGGTGTCGCTGAATCTGCGTGCGCCCCAGAAATCAAGGAACCGGCGTATCTGCGCGGTGGTGTCGGCCAGCATGTCTTCGTAACGGATCACCAGGACGTTGGGCTGATTGACCCAGTCGGCGACGTGGGTGTGCCAGTGGCAGGGGTGCAGGTCGCTCATGCGCATGAACGAACTGATATCGGTGTCGTCCGGGAGGCGCTTACGCATGTAGTGGTAGTACGAGACATACACGTCGCGCGGGTCACGGATCAGGTAGGCCACGCGGGGGAACCGGGCGTTGTACGTCGTGTGGCTCTTGAGGATCCTGGGGCGCTCGGCGGCGTTGACCTCGTCGGTGTGCAGCTCGTATTCCGGGACGTAGCGCACCGCGGAATGGAAGTCGATCGGTTCATCGCCGGCATCCGTGTCTACGCTTCGCAGCAGGTTTGCCAGCAGGAAGCGCATCCATGTGTTGCCGGACTTGGGGTAGGACACGAGGAACAGGTCGTCGCTGTGGATCGGTGGGGGCGCAGGTACCGACGGGGCCTGCTTGTTGCCCGCCGCTGCTTTACAGATTCTGCTGATCCATTGTTTCAAAGTGCTGTCCCTGTCCTTTCGCTACGCGGCCTCGGCGGTTGTGTTTGACTCTTCAGGAGCAGCCCCGGAAAGCTGCTCCCAATGAAGCCTTGGCGCTACGGCACCGGGCCATTGTTCGGTGTAGTTTGAGCCGTGGTCGGTTGATCGGGTGGTCTCGAAGCGGAGGTACGACCCGCCGGGGACGTATTCTTTCACGCCCGGGCAACCGGCGTTGATCCGCAGGGTGTACCGGCCGACGTTCAGCAGGTGTTGCGGGATCGTGCAGATGCTTCGGCAGACGCCCGGCTCGGTGTGCGGCTCGCGCTGCGTGTGGTCGGTCGTCGCCAGCGCGATCGTCCCGTCATCACACATCACCTTGATCACCCAGCGCATGTCGTCGACAGGCTGGAGCATGCGGTAGGTCAGTTCGATGCGCACGGGCTCGGATAGATCAAACACGCCTCGGCGTTGCCCGTCCGGCCCCAACGCGCGGACACGCAGCAGCCTTGCCTCCTCGCTGCCGGGGGCCTGGCCGTCGTCGGGCCATGACATCTCCCCGTTGCTGGAGGTGCTCTGGAAGAGCTGGTTGAGGTAGGCATCGATCACGTCGCCTGTATCGCCTGCGTGCGAGACCTGGCCGGAGTCCAGGAGGATCGCCTCATGGCAGAGGTTGCGCACGGCGGCCATGTTGTGGCTGACAAAAATCACGGTCCGCCCGCTCTGGGCGACATCACCCATCTTGCCCAGGCACTTGCGCTGGAACGCGGCGTCGCCGACGGCGAGGACCTCGTCGACGATCAGGACTTCCGGCTCCAGGTGCGCCGCGATCGCGAAGGCCAGCCGGACGTACATCCCGCTGGAGTAACGCTTGACCGGGGTATCCAGGAATCGGCCGACCTCGGCGAAGTCGACGATCTGATCGAAGTGGTGCTTGATCTCCGAGCGTTTGAGCCCGAGGATCGCGCCGTTGAGATAGATATTTTCCCGGCCAGTGAGCTCGGGGTGGAACCCGGTGCCGACTTCCAGGAGGCTGGCGACGCGGCCGTGGATCGTGGCGGAGCCGGAGGTCGGGTCGGTGATGCGCGAGAGGAGCTTCAGCAGCGTGCTCTTGCCCGCGCCGTTGTGCCCGATGACGCCCAGGACCTTGCCGGGCTCGACCTGAAACGAAACATCACGTAACGCCCAGAAGTCCTGCTGCGGCGCGTTGGGGGAGTTATTCTGTCTTGCGGGCACGATCATCGCCGCGAGGCGCTGGCGCAGCGTCTGTGTCTGGCCAAGGCGGTAGCACTTGGAGAGCTGATCGACCTGGATGACGGCATCACTCATAGCGTTCCTGCCCAACAGATCGGGCACCCGTTAGACCTACCTGCTTGCCGCGGCTCATACGAAGCCGACACGGGCAGCGTCCGGATAACGGCCAGTCGCTGCATACGGCACAGACGTTCCAACCGGTAGGGTCGTCATCGTCCAATCCATAGAGCCCCTTGAGTGGCGCGTCCGGTATGAGTTAACAAGTAGTTATCGCCGCCACGCGGAAACGTGGGGTGTGATAATAACGGTGATTCTTTGAGATAAAGAAGGGGCGCCACAATCCCGCGATGCCTTACACGACATCCGCGAAACGGCGTTCCAGCTTGGCGAAGAAGGTCAGCCCGACGAGCAGAATCGCTACCGCCACGGTCGTCGAAACAAGCCAGGCGGCGTAGTTCACCGGCTGATTCAGCACGACCGCGCGGAAGGCGTCGATCGTCCCGGCCATCGGGTTGAGGTTCATCAGCCACTGATACCGGTCGGGCACAAAGCTCAGGTCATAAATCACCGGCGTCATGAACAGCCAGAGCTGAAGCATGAACGGCACGACGTATCGGAAGTCGCGGTAGCACACGGTCAGGCTTGCCAGCAGAATCCCGACGCCCAGCACGGCGATCACCGTCGACAGCACCAGCAGCGGCACGAGCACCAGCCCGATCGTGACGGGCACCTGGAACCAGAGCATCAGGCCGGCGAGGACCACAAAGGCGATGGCGTAATCAATCGCGGGGACCAGCGTCGCGGACAGAGGCAATAAAAGCCTTGGAAAATAGACTTTGCTGAGGATGTGAGCGTTGCCGACCAGGCTGTTGCTCGACGCGGTCACGGCGTTGGCGAACAGGGTCCAGGGGAGCAGCCCGGCGTACAGGAACACCGGGTAAGGCACGCCGCCGACCCGATCGGCCATGCCCATCACCTTCCCGAAAAAGATGTGCAGCACGACCATCGTCGCCAGGGGCTGGATCACCGCCCAGGCCACACCCAGGAACGTCTGCTTGTAGCGCACGCGCAGGTCGCGCAAGGCCAACACCCAGGCCAGCTCGCGTCGCCGCCAGAGTTCGCCGGGGTTCAGCGCCGCCAGGCCGTGGCTCGGCCGGATGACGGTCTGAGGCGCATTCTTATCGGCCGAAGGTGCGCCGAGGAAGACGGATGTCAATGGTGTGCTGGACAAAGTAGCGTGCTCCCTTGCACCCGCGATGACAACAGGCGGGTGCGCAAATCGTTACAGCCGATACAACCGGCACAGGGAGTATCGACGCAAACGCGGAGCTACTTAAACAGATACAGGACTGCACGGGCCGATAAGGGCGCTACAGCGGGCGGGCCAGCGCCTCGGGCTCGGACTCTTCGATCGTTTCAGGCTCGCCCGGGCTCGACGAAGACGTGGCCTCGCCGGTTTCTTCGGCCGCGTCTTCCTCGTCGTCGTCATACCAGCGACGCTTGGGCTTCTTGACCTTCGCAGGCCGGATCAGCCTCGGCGAGAACAGCGACGCGACCAGCAGCGCCTGGATGCCCAGCACCGGCAGGCGGAAGCGTTCGAGCCCAGTCGTCTGTGTGGCGAACGTGAAGTAGAACATCACCCCGCCGAGCAGGATAAACGCCGAGAAGTGCCGACGGACCAGCAGCATCATCGCGCCGAGGACCATCCCGACCAGCAGCAGGCCGTTGACCCCGACCCACGCCAGCGCGAGCCAGCCGGTCGGGTTTTTCAGGGTTTCCGAGAAGTTGCCCCAGGACAGCCCGCCGTTCATCAGCTTGTCGCGCAGGCCGGTCGGGGTGTAGGTCAGGCCGATCTGCTGATACAGCCCGCCCATAGAGTGGTCGGTGAAGAACTTGGTGACGCTCTCGCGGATGACCCGGCCGTAGAGCGCGGGGTTGTCCTTGATCGCCTGGACGCCCATGTTCTTCATGGTGACAAAGACATCGTTCTCGGGGTTGAGTTCCTGTTCGACCCGCAGCTCGTCGACCATTGTGTCTACGGTCGCGGGCCAGTCCTGCTTCCAATCGCCGCCCTGCTCGGTGATGCGCATGTAGGCGTTGCCGTAGAAGTAGGTGTTGATGTAGGGGATGCTGCTGAGCCGGTAGCCGAACCCGACGCTCTCGTTGCGTGCCATCCACGCCGCGCCGGGGGCCAGGGAGAGGGCCACCATCAACGTGGCGAGGATAAAGGTCTTGATCCGGAAGTCCGTGACGATCATCCACAACGCAATCGCCGGGCCGAGCATGATCGAGACGGGGCGGACCAATACGCTCAGGCCGATCATCAGGCCGCCGAAAGAGGTCGAACCGATGCCGCGTGTCTCACGGTCGGCGACCGACCAGAGCCCAAGCAGGATCAGGAAGGTAAAGCACGTCTCGGTCAGGACCGCGGTCGGTGCTGCGATGTCGGCCGGGTGCAGCGCGACGATCGCCGCGGCAAACAACGCGGGCCCGGGCCGTTTCAACAGCGCCCTGCCCACCCCGTAGACCAGCGCGACCGACGCCGCGCCGAACAAACACTGAAGCAGCAGCAGCCCATTGAGCCCCAGCCCAAGCCAGGCGGTCGCGCCTAATAGCGCGGGATACCCCGGTGTCCGCATGATCTCGGGCCTTAATCCGCTTTCGCTTGTCTGTTCGAGCTGCCCCAGGTCCGTGCGCAATTCATGCAACGGCTCGTGGACCACGCCCAGTTCCGGGCCGGACCGCCCGAACGTGCCTTCGTTCACGAGTGTCTCGCCGAGCTCGACGTAGCGGTACGAGTCGGGGTACATCGCGCGTTCGCTGTCGCCGTAGGGGCCGACCGTGAACAGCATGACCCGCAGCACGATCGCGGCGAAGAAGATCAGGATGACATAGAACGCCTGCGACTCTTCGTAGAGTGGCTGAACCGGGGCCGCCTGTGGTTTGGGCTTTGGCTGAACGATGGGCGCGGACGCGCCGGGTGACTTGGTCGGCGAAACGGGCGTGTCTACAACCGTATCACTTGGCCGGGGATTAGGTAGGAACCACATGGTCAACAACTCCCAGTTTTCGTCGAGCCGGGCACGCGGCCTCGGAATCGTTACAACCCGTTTAACCGTCATCGTCGCGACAGACGGCAGACTTAACATTCGCGCAGTCCAATAACCGCCGTCGACCCTGAATCGTCGGATATAACTCGAGGCGGACTTACCTGGCTTTGTTAAATCTGAACGCCCCGATGAGAAGAGATGCCGTCTGTAACCTCTGGGCGGGTATCGGGCCTGATGACCATGCTCAGGCCAGCGAGCCGTGATACCGGTGCAGTTCGAGCACACTTAATAAGTAGGCCAGGGACGATTCGGCGCCCTGGTTGCGGTTCGCCCCCTGCGGATTCAAGCCATCCATGCAGCCGCCGGTCTCGGGCGCAAAAAGCGGAACCCCAAGGTCGTTGTCCCCGGTAAACCAGCGGAAACACCGCCAAGCCTCGTCAACAAAGGCGGTGTCACCCGTGATCTGCGCCGCGGTCAGGCAGGCATGGAGCATTGCGTGGGCTTCCAGGGGTTGCTGGTCGAAGCCCGCCTTCTGTCCACCGCGCGGCAGCCAGCCGTCGTTGCCGATGATGCTTAGGTAGCCCTTGTCAGACCGCTGCACTTCGAGCAGCCATGCCAAAGACTTAACGGCTTGGGCGACCATGTCGGCCCGCCCCATCGAGTCACCCGCGACAAGCATGGCGTGGCAGAGCTTGGCGTTGTCATACGTCACCAGGTCCTCGCACCAGGGCCAGTCGTCTGTTCCGTGCTGGTTGAAGGCGGTGTAGATGTCCTGGGCAAAGCGGTCGCGTAATGCGGACGCCGGGGCGCTGGTTTCCGTGCCGGCCGAGCTGCTCACGGGGTATTTCTGGAGATACGACTCGATCCCCAGCACGGCAAAAGCCTTGGCGCGCAGGTCAGGGAAACCTTCAATGCCGGGCAATGCCTTGGTAAACAGATCCTCCGCCAGGTCTCGGATATCCGGGTCCAAGGCCAGCGCGACCGTGACGCCGAGGGCCCAGATGGTCCGCCCCTGACTGTCGGGGCTGCCGACCTCTTCGAGCCAGCGCCGGTCGTAGGCCATGAAGTTTCGGAACTTCCCAGCGTCCTCATTGAATGCGTGCGCCAGAAACGCCAGGTATCCGCGTTTGGCCAGGGGTGTTGTGCCGTCGCCGGTGAGCCGGGTGTGCAGCATCGCCGCGATGAGCGCGCGGGCGTTGTCGTCGATGCAGTAGCCGTGATCGAAATCCGGCAGGGAGTAAAGCGCGTGCTGGAACATCCCCGTGCGGTCGGTCATCGCCTGGATATGTCGGAGATCGATCTCTGGGAGAACCCGGCCTGCTTCGGGTACATCTGGGGTGCGGGCGTCGTCCGTATCAGAGCTAACCATATATGAAACATCGGTTGAATCTCTTGAATCGGGACAATCGACGTGGGCTGGTCTGAACTTTCAAGACGGCCAATCGCCGCAAAACCTTCTGTGCGACTGATACACGGCCAGGCATAGAATTATGTAATTTTCAGCCTCATCGCAACATAACTAATAAAATATTATATTATAAGTATTTATATTTATTGCGCTAGTTCTTTCGTCAGATGCCTCACAAATGTACCAATCTGCAAGCACACCCCAAACCCCCCAATCCGCCGCTGAGGAGACATGCTGTACAGTTTTTGCCAATACAGCAAAGAATCGTTGACAGATGCCCCCCTTGTTATATAATCAGGTAACGTCATGTTGACAAGTAAAGTCGGGCGTTTGGGTAGAAATAACTACTCATTCGAGCCAATCATCACACCCATCTTGCAAGGGAGAATCACACCATGCGGAAGATTGCACTCAGCCTTGGTTGCGCAGCGATGCTGGGCAGCGCAAGCACGTCGTTCGGCGCTCTGGGCGTCGTCGTCAATGAAACGTTTGACTACGCCAGCCAAGGTGCCATGGAGGCTGTCTGGGCCGGCTTTGACGGCCTGCTCGTCAACTCAATCGACTACGATTACGACGGCAACGCCGACGAAACAGGCGGGTACGCTTATCACGGTGGCGGCAGCGTGAACGCGATGCCCCTGGCGTCACCCGTTGTCGCAAGCGAAACCGAATGGATCAAGCTCAGCGTCGACATCTTTGATGACGACACCACCCTCGACCCATTCGCCCCACTGAACCCTTCCAACAAGCGCATGAGCCTGGGCCTACGTGACACCACCGTGCCCTCGAACCTCATCGAGCTGGGCATGTATAACGGCGTCACAGACGTCCACTTTGCCTACCGCGCGATCCTCTTCGGCAGCGCCGGCGACGATCCGAACTGGGCAGGCTGGGACCTGGGCACCGAAGCGTTTGACATCGATGGCAGCGGCGTGGTCGAGCCTGACGAAGAAAACATCCCTATCAACCGCTTCCAAGGCGCTGGCTGGCACACCTACCACGTCACCATCACGCCTGACACGCTGATCTTCGAGTTCGACTTGGACCGTGACGGCACGATCGATGCCACCGACACCTACAACACCGGCGTCGAGTCCGGCCCCGTCGGCTTCAACGAACTCCGCTTCGGTGGCCCGTCAGGCATCACCTCCGGCGGCGGCGGCGTCCACTTCGACAACGTCGTCCTGGAAATCATCGCCCCAACCGTTTCACTGGTCGGCGACCTGAACAGCGACGGATTCGTCGGCATCGACGACCTGAACCTGGTCCTGGGCAACTGGAACCTGAACGTGCCCCCGGGCGATCCGCTGGCCGACCCTTCGGGCGATGGCTTCGTCGGCATCGATGACCTCAACCAGGTCCTGGGTAACTGGAACGCAGGCACACCACCGGCCGCCGGTGCTGCGGTTCCTGAGCCTGCCACGCTGGCTCTGCTGGGCCTCGGTGGCGTCGCCATGCTGCGTCGTCGCTAAATAACTTGTCGTTTTTGTAGGTGGGAAAAGGTTGTAACGGGCCTGGAACCATCTGGACAACCGATTGTGTTGTCAAACACTGAACCGGGTGCCGCTCCCACGGCACCCGGATTTTTTTTGCGCACATCGACACCGCTATCTCGTCTCAGCCCGTGTATTACCCTTTATACCTCCCCCATATGCGGCTATGATTGATCGGGCGGACAACACGGGGCCAGCCGATGAACCGCATCACAACCAGACGTATTAACGAGACAGACGTATCAACCACGCTGTATTCTGAACACACCCGGCACTGGGAGAGTTTTGAATACGTTTACCCGGTTATCAGCCGACGCAGCCGGGGACTGTCGATCGGCGTCAACCTCAACCCCGACACGATCTGTAACTTCGATTGCGTCTACTGCCAGGTCGATAAAGCCGAGCACCCTCGCCCCAGGCCGGTGGACATCAATCAACTGGAAACCGAGTTGGCCGCGATGGTCCTGGCGGCTACGTCGGGCGAGTTGTGGAAGCACCCACGAATGTCTGCGGTGGCCCCCGAACTGAGACGCCTGAATGACATCGCCTTCTCCGGCGACGGCGAGCCCACCAGCGCCGAGGCCTTCCCGCAAGCGGTCCGGATCGTTGCAAAGCTCAAACAGACACACGCGTTGGCGGCCACCAAAATCATCCTGATCACCAACGCCACGCTGCTTCGCCGGGAACGGGTCGAGTCAGCTATTCAGGTGATGGACAACAACCACGGCGAAGTCTGGGCCAAGCTCGACGCGGGGACCGAGGACTACTACAAACGGATCGACCGATCAGCGGTCCGCTTCCAGACGATCCTGGACAACATCCTGGCCTGCGGTAAACGCCGACCGATCGTGATCCAATCGATGTTTGCAAAGCTGCACGATCAGCCCACCCCCGACGCGGAGTTTGAAGCATATATCCGGCGCATATCTGACCTGCTGAATCAAGGCTGCCAGATCAAAGCGGTCCAGATGTATACCGTCGCACGGCAAACGTTGGAGCCCTACGTCACCGCCCTGCCCGATGATATTCTCGCAGGCATGGCAGATAAACTCCGCGGCCACCTGCCCGACACCACCGACGTGGATTGGTTCGGCGAGACAGGTTGATATCCCGCATGCTCTTCGTCGCGTGGCCGCGACGGCTGAATATTCGGCTGCCGGGATTGTCGTCCATACGATCCACACCAACCCAAAAGCATCACAAAAAAAAAGACCCCACAGATTATTCTGCGGGGTCTTTAAGGTTTAGAATGTTTGCCGTAACGGGCCGGGTTATTCCTTGACTTCGTACTCCGCATCGATCACGTCGTCGTCGGCCTTGCCTGCCGTGGCACCTGCCGCAGCAGCCCCGGCGGCCTTATCCGCCCCGCCTTCCGCAGCGGCGGCTTCGTAGACGGCCTTGCCCAGCTCCTGGGTCTGCTTGTTCAGCTCTTCCAGGGCCGCAGTGATCGCGGCGGCGTCGTCGGCCTTGAGCTTGTCTTCCAGGCTGCTGACCGCCGACTCGATGTTGCCTCGGACCTCGGAGCTGACCTTGTCGCCGTGCTCTTCGAGCTGTTTGCGTGTCTGGTAGACCGCGTTGTCGGCGGTGTTGCGGGCATCGACCAGCTCGCGACGCTTGCGGTCGTCTTCCTCGTGGGCCTCGGCGTCCTTCTTCATCTGCTCGATCTCGTCTTCGGACAGGCCCGAAGAACCCTTGATCTCGATGTTCTGGCTCTTGCCGGTGGCCTTGTCGGTCGCGGTCACGCTGATGATGCCGTTGGCATCGATGTTGAACTCGACCTCGATCTGCGGCATGCCACGCGGGGCCGGGGGGATGTCCGCCAGGTTGAACCGACCCAGCGTCCGGTTGTCGGATGCGAACTCGCGCTCGCCCTGCAACACGTGGATCGTGACCTCGGTCTGGTTGTCGCTCGCGGTCGAGAAGGTTTCCTTTTTGCTGGTCGGGATCGTCGTGTTCTTCTCGATGAGCTTGGTATTCACGCCACCCATCGTTTCGATGCCCAGCGACAGCGGGGTCACGTCCAGCAGCAGGATGTCTTTGACGTCGCCCTGAAGGACCGCGCCCTGGATGGCTGCGCCGATGGCGACGACCTCGTCGGGGTTGATGCTCTTGTTAGGCTCCTTGCCGAAGACTTCCTTGGCGATCTCCTGCACCTTGGGCATACGGGTCGAGCCACCGACCAGCACGACTTCCTTGATATCCGACGCGGACAGCTTGGCATCTTTGAGTGCCTGCTTGACCGGGCCGGTGATGCGGTCGAACAGGTCGCTGGCGATCTGCTCGAACTTGGCGCGGGTGATGGTGATCTGAAGGTGCTTGGGCCCTTCCTGAGTCGCGGTGATAAACGGGAGGTTGACCGTGGTTTCCTGCGCGGTCGAGAGCTCCTGCTTGGCTTTCTCAGCCGCTTCCTTGAGTCGTTGCAACGCCATCGCGTCCTGCCGCAGGTCGATGCCTTCGGTCTTCTTGAACTCGTCGGCGAGGAAGTCGATCAGGCACTGGTCCCAGTCGTCGCCGCCGAGGTGCCCGTCGCCGTTCGACGCGAGGACTTCGAAGACACCTTCGCCGATGTCGAGGATGGAGACGTCGAACGTGCCGCCACCTAAGTCGAAGACCACGATCTTCTCGTTGGCCTTCTTATCAAGCCCGTAGGCCAGCGCGGCGGCGGTGGGCTCGTTGATGATGCGCTCGACCTTCAGGCCCGCGATCTCGCCGGCCTCCTTGGTCGCGGTGCGTTGCGAGTCGTTGAAGTAGGCCGGGACGGTGATGACCGCGCGGTCGACCGACTCGCCCAGGTAGTCCTCAGCGGTCTTTTTCAGGTCCGCCAGGATCATCGCGCTGACCTCCTGGGGGGTGTATTCCTTGTCCCGGACGCTGACCTTGACCAGCTCGTCGCTGCCGCCGGTCACGCCGTAGGGCACTAATTTTTCTTCCGACTGCACCTCGTTGTGACGCCGGCCCATAAAACGCTTGATCGAGAAGACCGTGTTCTTGGGGTTGGTCACCTGCTGGTGCTTGGCGGGCTGGCCGACCAGACGCTCACCTTTGTCGGTAAAAGCGACGATCGAGGGGGTCACGCGGTTGCCGGAGCTGTTGATCAGCACCTTGGGCTGGCCGGCTTCCATGATGGCAACGACGGAGTTGGTCGTGCCCAGGTCGATTCCGATAATCTTGGACATATTAGTCACCTCGCTATTTTCAGATGCAGTATCTGCTGATGTTTCAAGCTGTTATTACAGGCGAGGGGAGACACAACCCATCGTGGATGGCCCATGAAACCGGCGCACCGCCTGACGACACCTGACCATAAAGCAAACCTGATGCCACCGACATACCCCCCTATCGGGCCGAAAATCCCCCTCGCGTGAGCCGGGCCTGCCAGGAGTTCCCCGGGCCGGGATCCCCCTGCCAAATTGGCAATCCGGGCCCCGCAAGCCCCGTCACTCGGCCGGAGATATGGGGCTCATGGGACCGAAATGGGAGTGATTTGGCACTGAAAATACAGTGATTTTTGACCCCGCCCCCTAAAAAATAAGGGAAAACTTACCCACAATTGAAGATTCAGAGTTGAAAAGTACAGAAAATAGCGTACAAAACGCGATATTCGTTCTACCCCGCAGGGGTGAAAGTAACCACGGGTTGGCTCCATTCAAGGATGAAGCAACCCCAAACCGCTAGGAGAGCACCATGGCTAAGAAGAAAACCACCCGCAAGAAAGCCGCCGCAGTCAAGAAGCCACCAACGAAGAGCGAAGTCTTCAGCACGATCGCTGAGAAGACCGACCTGGCCAAGCGCGATGTCGCCGCCGTCTTCGACGAACTGCAGCCGATCATCAAGAAGAGCCTCCGCGCCAACGGCATGTTCACCATGCCAGGCCTGTGCAAGATGGTCGTGAAGAAGAAGCCCGCCACCAAGGCACGCAAGGGCATCAACCCCTTCACCGGCGAAGAGATGATGTTCAAAGCCAAGCCCGCGAGCAAGACCGTTCGCGTCCGCCCGCTGAAGAACCTCAAGGAAATGGTCTGATCGACTGACTCCCTGAGGCTCCGCGGCGACGTGGCAACCCAGGGTTTACGATGGATCAATCCGAACCCCCGGCACGCTCCGATGCCGGGGGTTCTCTTTTGCGCTTATCCAACGTCTGATACCATGCAACCACACGCTTCGGAGTAATACCCCTTGTCGAATACTGATACAAGCCTTGACGCCTTGACCCAAGACATTATCGCCCGGCACGACCGCGCGATGTCGATCAACTACGCACGCTATCCCGTCGCGATGGTGCGCGGTGAAGGCTCGACCCTCTTCGACGCGTCCGGCAAGGCTTACCTGGACCTGTTCGCCGGCTTCGGCGCTTCGGTGCTGGGCCACTGCCACCCGGACCTGGTCAAGGCGGTCAGCGACCAGGCGCAGACGCTCTGGCACGTCGGCAACCTCTTCCACACCGAGCCTCAGACCCGCGCCGCCGAGGCGATCAGTCAATACGGTTTCGAGGGGCGCAGCTTCTTCTGCCACAGCGGGGCGGACGCCAACGTCGGCGCCCTAAAGCTCGCCAGGCTGCACGGGCAGAAAAACAAAGGCAACACCACCGGCGGGCGGTACAAAGTGATCTCCACGCTCGGCAGCTTCCACGGCCGCGCATTCGGCGCGATGGAAGCCACCGGCCAACCCAAAGTCTACGAGGGCTTCGGCCCGCTTGGCCCCGGCCATGTGCACGTCAAGTTCAACGACCTGTCCGCGGTCGAGTCGGCGATTGAGGATGAGACCATCGCGGTCCTGGTCGAGCCGATCCAGGGCGAAGGCGGCGTCAACGTCCCAAGCGACGGCTACCTGGCCGGGCTCCGCGCGTTGTGCGACCAGCACGACCTGGTCCTGATCTTCGACGAGGTCTGGACCGGCATCGGGCACACCGGCAGATACTTCGGGCATCAGCACTGGAACGTCACGCCCGACGTGATGACGCTCGCCAAGGGTGTCGGCGGCGGGCTGCCGGTTGGTGTGACGCATGTCAGCCCGAAGTTTGCCGACCTCTACGACTGGCGCACCCACGGCCACGCCGTCCACGCGACCACGCTCGGCGGCAACTGCCTGTCCATGGCGGTCACCGCGGCGATCTTCGAGGTCCTGGACCGCGACCAGCTCGTGCCTCGGGCGGACACGCTTGGCCAGCAGGTCATCGCACGCCTGACGGCCTTGGCGAACGACAACCCCGCTATCAAGAACGTGCGCGGCAAGGGCTTCTACATCGGCGTCGAACTCAACCCCGACGCTTCGGGCGGACGATTCACCAGCGGCGGCGACGTGGTCAAGGCCTGTATGGAACGCGGCGTCCTGATTAATGCGGTCCAGGGCAGCACGCTACGGATCGCGCCGGCATTGAATATCGACGAGGACGAGTTGGCACGCGGGCTGGATGTTCTTGAGGACGTGTTAAAGGGCTGATGAAACACACGGGCAAAACCTGGCGTCCGGTGTGTGCGATGGTCGCGCTGTGCCTGTCGGTCTGCCTGCCCGGCTGCGAGATGCCGCCGACCGACTCGTCCCAAGGCGTCACGGATCACGGAACAGCCATTGACGCTGCGATCGATGTGACCGCCGAAGACAACGCGGATCGGCCCACCGCCGACACACCGGTCGGGGCATTGATCCACCGGATCGATCTACCGCTGGAGGTTTCGCTTGAAGCGTGCTGGGCGTCGGTGAGTGAGTCCGAGGTGCCTTTGCTGCGGCGCGGGATGTGGCAGATCAACGGGTTGCGTATCGGTGTGCTTCATGCCGAGCTCGCCCCGACGTTCGCGCAGGGGCTGCCGAAGATTCACGGCGAGTCGCGTGCCAAGCTGATCGGTTCGCCCTACCCCTCGCCGATCCGCAGCACGCCCCGGTTGATTAAGCCGGTCGTCGTGGACCTGACGGACCCGCCCAAGAGCCCGGTGGTGCTGACGCTGCGTGGCGGCAAGCTCCAGCTGCTTGCCAAGATCACCCGCGACGAGACAGGGCAGGCGTATCTGGAGCTGACGCCCCACCACTACAAGCCCAAGGCCGATCTGGTCCCACGCAGCCCGCTGGAGAAGCAGCTGGACGGGCAGGTGTTTGATGAGTTGACCACCCGGCTGGCGTTGACGCCCGACACCGCGGTCGTGGTTGGGCTGTACCGCCCCTGGCTTGAGCCGACTGAGCCGGAAGAAGCCGCAAAAGGTGAGGCGAACGGTGATGTCGCGGAACCCACTGAATCTAAGAACGCCGAAGCCTCAATCGACACGCCGGCCAACGCGGCGGACAATGAGGCGGAACAGGCCGAACCCGAGCAACCACCTATCCCAAACCATCTGGGCAAGGCCCTGATGGCGGGGCGACGGGCGGGTCAGGATACGCAGGTCATCATGGTCATCTCCCTGATCGATGACCTGAACTAAGCGCAATTTCATCAAGCGTCGCGTGTGTCTGCGCCGGTCAACGCCGCGTGACCGCGGCGGCTAAACACCGATAGCTGTCAGGCATCACCACCCGGGGGAGGCCCGGACGGGTTGCCGCCTTGACCACCGCCGTCATTGCCGCCACGGTTTCCACCCCCATTGTTTCCGCCACCGCCCTGGTTGCCGCCGCCTTCGCCGGTCGATCCTTCACCGCCCCCGGGTTTACGACGACGGCCGCGGCGTCGGCGCCGGCGTTTCTTCTTGCCGGTGCCTGCGCCTTCTTCGCCGGGCTGCCCGGCGTCGGGGCCTTGGTTGGATTGATCCGTGGGCACGGTGGGGTTCGGTGCGTTGCCGTCCTCGGTTTTCACCGCTCCATCTGCATCGCCGGCCTTGTCACGCTTAGGCGGACGCTTGCGGTCCCGGCCTCGCCCGCCGTCGTCACGGCGTGGCTTGTCGGATGGTTTCTCGCCGCCCGATGAACGCGACCCGCCGCCCCCACCACCGCCGGACCCGCCCCCGGATCGGCGTGAGTAGGTCTGCTTCTCGGCCTGCTCGGCGCGTTCTTTCTCGGCCTTGCGGTACTCGGCGGTCTCTTCTTTGTTCAGCGGGCGGATGTTCTCAAGCGGGTACGCCAACGGCGCGTTGAGGCCGACCTTGACCAGAACCAGTTGCGTGAGGATCTGTGTGTTCAGCACGATCCCGACGCCGTCCTCGGTCTCGACCAGGGTTTTGCGGTGCGGGAGCTTCTTACGCAGCTCGTCATAGGTCTTGTCTTCGTAGCGCAGACAGCACATCAGCCGACCGCATCGGCCGGAGATTTTTTGCGGGTCCAGCGTCGCCTTCTGCACCTTCGCGGACCGCATCGACACCGGCTTGAGGACTTTCAGAAAGTTCTTGCAGCAGCAGTACTGCCCGCAGCGTTCGTAGTCGGCGACCAGCCGGGCCTCCTCGCGGTCGTTGACCTGGTGCATCTCGATGCGTGTCTGCAGCTCGCTGGCGAGCTTCTTGACCAGATCGCGGAAGTCGACCCATTCCTCTGCCGAGTAGTGGATGATGATCCGCTCGCCACCCAGGAGGTGCTCGACCTCGATCGGCTTCATCTTCAGCCCAAGCTCGGCGACGTACCGGCGGGACATCATCAGGACCTCGGGCTTCTTGCTGTCCAGCCGGTTCTGCTCGTTCAGGTCGGCGACGGTCGCAACGCGCAGGACCTTGCCGTCGGTTGTGAAGGGGTAGTCCTTGCCGCCGGAGTTCTCGATGTACTTGAGCATGTCCTTGCGGGAGACCGCCTTGGAGCAGCCGGAGTTCGGGCAGGTCGTCGTGAGCATCTCCGCCATCTCGGTGCCGCGGGCGGTGCGGATCACCAGCTTGGACCCGCAGCCGGGCTTGGCGTCGCCGTTGTAGGGGAGCTCGGCGACCATCTTCTGGTACGCGTAACGCACCACCATCGACTTGGGCACCTCGAGCTTCTCGTAGATCTTGCGATCTTCTTCCTCGAGCATCACCGGCAAGGGTGTAATGGAACCTACCATGTTAATTCGACTCCGTGTAACGACACGCGCGTCTGCGGACGGGCCGCGGCGCGTGGTCGGGGGGTACTGCATGTCGCCGGGAGGTTTTTTATAAGCCCCACGCCAGCCCGGCGCCGCGTGGGGGTCCATACACGAAGTCGTGTACATGATACCTGATCCAACCCACCCGGGCACGACCCGGCAGGCCGACGGGGCCATGTGTGTCGGGAGGCCGGATAAAATATACTCAGCCCCTACCCTGTCTCAATGGAAGCCACTGATGAACCGAATCGCCCATGTCGTGCTGTTGCTCACCCTTCCACTGCTCGCGGTTGCCTGCGCCACGGGGCCGGACACCCCGAAGCACGCCGCGTCCGAGCCCGTCCCCGCGGTCTTCAACCCCGGCAGCCGGACCGACAGTCTCATCGAACAGGTGGCGGAGAACTCGCAACACCTCACACGCCTGACGCCGGGCTATATCTATGAACGCCTGCATCACCGGGAAAACTCGGAGGCGATCTCGGGGGCCTTCGACCGCATGCTGGTGGCGGACGTGCCGGATGCTCATCGGGCGTTGATCGATGCGCTTGAGCTGGACTTCATCCACGATCCCGAAACGTCCTCACTGGACCTGCTGAACTACGAGCTGCGGGTGCACTTCAATGATTTCGACTGGCACGACGACGACTACCCCGGCGGCCCCGAAGGCCCGAACGAGGCGCTGGCCGACATCATGGTCGATGCGCTGGATATCGTCCGCCCCGAGCGGCGCGCCAACCGGTCGCGCACAGCCGTGATCCGACGTGCGAACATGAACGACGAACTCTGGACGTACATGCTGGACCAATGGCGGCCGGTCCCCGGCGAGGAGGGCAAGAAGCTGAACCAATTCGCGGCGGCGTCCTACGTCAAGATGCGCGAGGCCGCCGCGGCCGACGGCGTGACGCTGAAGATCAAGTCCGGCCACCGTGACCCGAAGAAGGCGCGTGCGGGCGCCGCCAGAGCCGGCAACAGCTACGCGGTTGCGAGTTTCTCGTCGCACTCGCTGGGTCTGGCTGTTGACTTTGAGATGCCGAAGGCCGACGGCGACGGCACCTACAAGATCACGACTCGCCCGATGTCGGACGTAGTGGCGATGCGCACCTCACCGGTCCACAAGTGGCTGCACCTGCACGGCGACACGTTCGGCTGGTACCCGTTCCAGCACGAGCCCTGGCACTGGGAGTTCAACCCGGAAGGCTTCCGCGAGGTCTTCTTCGCCGAGTTCCCAGGCGGCGCGCCGGAACTTGAACCGGTGTTTGAGTAGGGGCGAGAGCGAAATCGGTATCACGGAGTCCACGGAGACGCGGAGACAAAGGGGGGGGGACAGGGTTCAAGGGGATGGACGCGGATGCATGGGGCATGGATAGGGTTCCCGCGACCTTTTCTGTGTCGGGACTTTTTCTGAGAAGGGCGCCCCAATGAGTGTGCCCACCCTCTTTTGGGCTCGGTTTTACACCGACGTGCAGTAGAACCAGACACCCAGGAAGTGGCAGGTGCTGCCGGCGATGACCATGAGGTGCCAGACGGTGTGGA
>CBDUNP010000010.1:0-19988 GCA_965368605.1 uncultured bacterium
GGTTCTGCGCCTGCGCGGCGGCGTCTAACTGATCAAACCAATCGGACATCGTCTTTTCCGTTTATTGAAGTAAGGAAATCAGACGCACAGCCTAGACGAAAACCACAGCACGACCAATCGCGCCTGCCCGTCATGCCTGTAATGTCCGTAAACCCAGGGCCTACTTAACCTCGAACGTGTCCCCGCTGTTCAGCAGCTTCTCGATCGAGCCCTCGCCGCGTTGTTCGACCGCATCCTTGACCTGCTGGGTGAGCAGGTCTTCGTAGCAGTCGTCCTTGACGTCGTAGTAGACGCCCATGGGCTCGGGGAACTCGGGGTAGGCCATCCGGCTAAGCATGAAGGCGAGCTTCTCGTCGCCCTCGTCGTGGAAGATCAGGTCGTCCTCCTGGCAGTCCTTACCGATGACAACTTTTTCGAGCTTGTAGTCGCCGGAGAGGCGGATGCCCTTGTCGCGGTCCTTGCCGTAGATCAGCGGCTTGCCGTTCTCAAGGCGGATGATGTTGTCTTCCTTGGTGTCCTTGTCGCTGGCGTGCTTGAAGGCGAAGTGGTTAAAGACGTTGCAGTCCTGGTAGATCTCGACGAACGACGACCCACGATGAGCCGCGGCGCGTTCGAGCACCTCGCCCAGGTTCTTATCGACATCGACGCAGCGCGCCACGAAGCTCGCCTCGGCAGCCAACGCGATCGACAGCGGGGTCAACGGCAGGTCGATCGAGCCCATCGGGGTCGACGGGCTTTTCTTGCCGGTCTCGCTGGTCGGGGAGTACTGCCCCTTGGTCAGGCCATAGATCCGGTTGTTAAATAGCAGGATGTTGACGTTGACGTTCCGGCGGAGGATGTGCATCAGGTGGTTGCCGCCGATGCTCAGCCCGTCGCCGTCGCCGGTGATGACCCAGACGTCCAGGTCGGGGTTGGCGATCTTCACGCCGGTGGCAAACGCCGGGGCGCGCCCGTGGATCGAGTGCAGCCCGTAGGTGCTCATGTAGTAGGGGAACCGGCTGGAGCAGCCGATGCCCGCGACGAAGACGGTGTTCTCCCGCCGTGCGCCGATCTTGGCCAGGACCTTCTTGACCTGGTTGACGATCGCGTAGTCGCCGCAGCCCGGACACCAGCGGATGTCCTGGTCGGAAGCGAAGTCTTTAGCGGTGAGGATGGGTAGCTGTGTCATATCAATTACATTCCTTACTCGGATGCCGACGCCTGTGCTTTGAGGATCGGCCCCTCCAACGGTGCCTCGCCGTACGCGACGCTGTCAACAAAACCCCGGTATTCATGGATGAACCAGACACGGACGGTTTCCGGGTGGTCCTTAAAGTAATCCAGTTCGATACGCAGGCGGCTCCCGCTGACCCCTTCAGCGACCAGACGCACCTGCTGTCGGCCAAACTTGTCGCTCACCTCATCGACCCGCATCGGCCCGGGCACGGGGATGTACCAGTACCCCATCTCGTCCGGGTCGTCGGGCTTTTTAAGGAACTTGATCGTTTCGCTGTTTTCGGTCGCCTTGCTTAGCGCGTCGAAATCCAGCGTGCCAACCGCATCCACCGCAGGCATGCTGTACGAGCTGAAGTTCCCGCCGGACAGCGACTTAATCGTCACCTCTAATGTCGGCAACGCCTCGGCTGGCAGCAACTTGGCGACCGGCTCCTCCCCCGCGTTCGACACCGCCGACAGCCACAGCCCCGAAACGAGCAGTGCCAGCACGATACCGAAGACGATGGATTTACGTTGCATCGGGGCGTTCCTTGGTTACTGGGATCGACCGTCTATGCTTGTGAAATCATAGTCCTGGTCTTCGACCCGGACCACGCCGTCGTGGGGACGCAGATATTCGCGATCGCCGTACTGCCCCTTGAGCATCATGTCGATCGCCTGATCGATTTCCTCAACCAGGAACGGTCGGCCCTGCACCTTGTTCAGCCCGCGCGCGTCGGCGAGGTATCGACCGCGGATCAGCATACGCAACTGCCCAAGGTTCAACTCGGGGATCAGCACACGCTTGAATCGCTTGAGCACGTCGCCGAGATTCTTGGGCATCGGGTTAATGTGTCGCAGGTGAGCCCCCGAGACTTTCTTGCCCGCCTTGCGAGCGCGTTCGACGGCGGTGTAGATCGAGCCGTACGTCCCGCCCCAGCCTAGTACCAGCAGTTCGCCTTCCGGGTCACCGTAGGGCTCAATCTCAGGAATAAGCTCGGCCAAGCGGTCGATCTTCTTCTGCCGAATCTCGGTCATCAGTTGGTGGTTGTCCGGCTCGTAGTTGACGTTGCCGGTCAGGTGCTGCTTCTCCAGCCCGCCAAGGCGGTGCTCCAGACCCGGCGTGCCCGGCAACGCCCAGGGGCGCACCAGGTTTTCATCACGGCTGTAGGGCTGAAAGTTCTCAGCATCCGTGGCGTGCTCGACCTTGATCTTCTCAAATTTCGTGTGGTCGGGGATCGGCCAGGGCTCGGAGCCGTTGCCCAGATACCCGTCGGTCATCAGGATGACCGGCACGCGGTGCTGCATCGCGATCCGCGAGGCCTCGATGGCGCTGTCGAAGCAGTCGCCGGGAGATTTCGCGGCGATGATGACAACCGGGGACTCCCCGTTGCGGCCATACATCGCCTGCATCAGGTCGGACTGCTCGGTCTTGGTCGGCAGACCGGTCGCGGGCCCGCCACGCTGGACGTTGACGACGACCAGCGGCATCTCGGTCATGACCGCCAGGCCGATCGCCTCGGACTTCAGCGCCAGCCCCGGGCCGGACGTCCCGGTGACGCCGAGTTGGCCGGTGTATGACGCGCCGATCGCGGCGCAGACCGCGGCGATCTCGTCCTCGGCCTGGAACGTCTTCACACCAAAGTTGCGCATCCCCGCCAGGGCGTGCAGCACGTTACTCGCCGGCGTGATCGGATACGAGCAGTAGCAGACGTCTTTGCCAGCCAGTTTCGCGGCCGTGACCAAGCCCATCGCCACCGCCTCGTTGCCGGTGATCTTGCGGTACTTACCCGGCTTGATTGCCGCCTTGGCGACCTGGTACTGCACGGGGAAGAGCTCGGCCGTCTCACCGAAGAAGAACCCGCTTTTCAGGGCCGCGATATTCGCCGCGGCGACCTTCGGCATATTCTTTTTCTTGCCGAAGTAGCTGTCGATCTGGTTGATCGTTGTGTCCAAGGGCCTGTCATAGAGCCAATAGACGATCCCCAGGGCATACATGTTCTTGCACCGGTTCGCGTCCTTGTTACCTAGGCCGGTCTCGGAAAGCGCCTCGGTGTTCAACCGGGTGATCGGCACCTTAAAGAGCTGGAACCGGCGGTTGAATTCCTCGTCGTCCAGCGGGTTATAGCCCTCGGGGTAGCCCGCCTTCTTGAGGTTCATCTTCCCGAACTCGGACTCGTTGACGATCACGATGCCGCCGGCGTCCACGTCTTCGATGTGAGCCTTGAACGCGGCGGGGTTCATCGCGATCAGCGCGTTGACCTTGTCGCCGGGCGTGAAGATGCTCTCGCTGGAAAAATTGATCTGGAAACCCGACACACCGGCCACCGTCCCGATCGGGGCACGGATCTCCGCCGGGTAGTCCGGCAGGGTCGCGATGTCGTTGCCGACGACCGCCGAGGTCGAGGTGAACTGGGCGCCCGCCAACTGCATGCCGTCGCCGGAGTCCCCGGCAAAACGGACCACCGCGGACTTGATCTCACTGGTCGGCTTCGTGCCGGCCTCCTGCTTTGTGCCCGTGCCCATCAGCAACGGCTCCTGTCCCGGGGTAAAAAAAGGCGGATTGTATCGAAGGGTTATTGTAACTCAGACTCAGAATGACACCAACGGTTGTTTCCGGAAGTTTAGGCATTTCCCCGCCTTCTATCTCCCAGATGATCCGCCGGGCCCCAAATCAGGGGGTGATTCAGGAACCAGGGCAATACTTCCGGGGCTATCCTGCCTGAGTTATGGACCGGGCCGCCGCCATCCCGGCGAAGACCATCGCGATCCCAAGCCCGTTATGCGCAATCAAATTGAACGCCGCCCAGACATAGTCCGACTGTCGGCTCAATTCGGCGGTCTGGAAGGCATATGTCGAAAACGTCGTCAAGGCCCCCAGGAACCCGCCCAACAACGCGATCGTGGCCGGGGCCTCAAGCTGGAGCTTCATGTCCGCCCGGGCCCAGATAAACCCAAACAGCAGGCAGCCCAGCAGATTCACCCCCAGCGTCCCGATCTTCCAGGCACCGGTTGGGGCCAGATTCAACAACGCCGTCAGGCTGACCCGCAGGACCGAGCCGACGGCTCCTCCCAACGCGACCATCAGCAGTGTCGTGAATATCCGCAACCAGCGACCTCCCAGCCATGCGGACGACCCGCTGACCGTTTATCTGATCAAGCGCGGGGATTGTACGCACGGACCCGCCACACCGCCAGAGCCCAAACACCACCCCGCAATGTTGCTAGAATCCGGCACAACAGACGCCCGACGGTTTATTGATGCCGAACATGATGAAGATCAACCCCAAAGTCGTCCGCTTCGATCACACGAGAAGGCTATATGCGTGGGTCGTGGTGGTAGCGTGCTCGTGTGTCGTTTGCCTCATGTCCGCTTGCGAAGAAGACACCATCCGGACTTACGAAGCGCCCAAGTCTCCGCCCTACACCCCACCCGCCGCGATGGGGCCGGTGATCGGCGATGGGTCGGCGGCCGCATCCAGCAATATCACTTGGGATCAGCCCGACGAATGGCAAGTCGCAGCCGACGGCTCCTCCATGGCGATGGTGACCTTTGAGGTGCCAAGCGATACCCCGGATGCGGCAAGTACACGCATCACCGTCACGGAACTCTCCGGCCCGGCCGGCGGCGCGTTGGGCAACATCAACCGCTGGCGTGGCCAGGTCGGCTTGCCACCGGTCGATCAACTCGAGCACCAGCCCATCACCCCCGTTGAGATCGACGGCCAACCCGCCGGCCTGATCGACTTGGCTTCCCCCCCCGACGTGGCCGCCGGCTTCGAGCGTATCCTCGTCGCCCTGCTGCCCCGGGCGCAGACCGACAGCACATGGTTCTTCAAGATGACCGGCCCGGATGAGGTCGTAACCTCCCAGAAACAGAACTTCATCGCGTTTGTCGAGTCCGTCCGATTCGAGGGGACGGACGATGAATAACAAGTTCAAGAAAATCCTCAGCCCACTGTCCTCGCTGCGGCTGACCGTGCTGCTGTTCGCCCTGGCGATGATCCTGATCTTCGTCGGCACGGTGGCTCAGAAATACGAAGGCAACTGGGCCGTCGTCGATGAGTATTTCCGCTCGTTGTGGCTTTGGATGCCCATCGGCATCGCGGGGATCAAGGTGCCCTTCGTCGGCGGGTACACCCTCTGCATCCTGATGCTCGTCAACCTGCTCGCGGCCCACGCCGTGCGATTTAAGCTCAACTGGAAGCGGGCCGGGATTATCCTCACCCACGCCGGGCTGATCATCCTGTTGGCCGGCGAACTGGTCACGGGGCTGTTTGCCGTCGAGTGGCAGATGCCGATTGATGAAGGCAGCTACGCGAACTACGCCGAGGACATCCGCGAGGCCGAACTCGCCGTGATCGACACCACCCCGGCAGAACACGACGACGTCGTTGTCATCCCTCAAGGCATGCTCGTGGATCATGAGCTGAACCCCGCGACCGGCGAAGCCAACCCCATCACCGACCCGACGCTGCCTTTCGATATCCGAGTGCTGCGTTGGTACCCCAACTCGGCGCTGGCGGGCATCATGAGCCTGCCGGACCCGACGATGGCTGCCAACAACCCGGCAACCGAAGGGTTAGGCTCCGTGGTGTTGGCCTTTGAGCAGCCCCGCGCCACCGGCGTCGAGGGTGCCGTGATGGACGCCCCCTCCGCCTACATCCAACTTTCACAAAACGGCAAAACCCTGGGCACCTGGCTTGTCTCACTCCACGCCGAACTGGTCGGCGACCCCCGCCAGCCCGTCACCGTCGGCGACAAGACCTACCTCATCGAGCTCCGCTACCGCAGGGACTACAAACCCTACACCCTCCACCTGATCGACTTCCGCCACGACAAGTTCGTCGGCACGGAGGTCGCGCGGAACTTCTCCAGCGATATCCGCCTGGTCGATCCAGCCAACAACGTCGATCGGCCGGTGAAGATCTACATGAATAACCCCCTGCGCTACCGCGGCGAGACGTTCTACCAGAGCGGGTTCTTCGGCGACTCACGCACCATCCTCCAGGTCGTCCGCAACCCCGGCTGGCTGATGCCTTATATCGCCTGTCTGCTGGTCTCGGTGGGGCTGTTTCTACACTTCGGGGTAATGCTCAAGACGTTTGTCGGCAGGACGAGACGATGAAGATATTCACCAAACTCATCCCGGTGTTCGCAATCCTGGTCTGCCTGATCGTTGTCGTCAGGCCGATGGTGACCGATACGTACGAGAGCCCGTACGACCTGGAGACGTTTGCCCAGCTGCCGGTCTCCGCCGGCGGGCGGACCAAGCCAATGGACACGGTCGCGCGCAACAGCCTGATGATTATGAGCGACCGGCAGACCCTGACCATGCGGGGCGTTCGCTACCCGGCGGCCTGGTGGCTGCTCGAGGTCATGGCCCGGCCGCAAATCGCGAACAGCTACGACATCTTCCGCATCGACCACCCCGACGTGCGCAGCCTGATCCAAGCCAATAGTGACAGCAAGCGATTCTCACTGGACCACCTCCAACGATTCGCTGGAGACCTCAACGCGCAGTTCCAGCGTGTGGAAGGCATCAAGCCCAAAGATCGGACGCTGTTTCAGCGTCACCTGGCCGAGCTCCGCGACCACGCCACGATCTACGACGGGCTGATCTGGCGGCAGGCCCCCTACGTCGTGCCGCCGCTTGCCGAGGGCGAGCAGTGGCGGCCACTGATCGAAGACATCCACCCCGGTCACGAGGGCCATGAAGCACACGCCGAGCCCAGCGAGGCCGCCAAACGTTTCGACAACATCCTGATCGCCTACAAAAACCAGAACCCCGACGACTTCAACAAGGCCGTTGCCGAATACGCGACGATGCTCGACCAGAAAATCCCCGAGGTCACACGCAAGGCACGCTTCGAGGTGTTATTCAACAAACTGGAGCCGTTCTACCAGGGCACGGTCCTGTACGTCCTGGCGTTTCTGCTGATCTGCGGGTCGCTGCTGACCGCCGGGATGAAGTCGATCTCGCTCTCAACCGCCCTGTCCCGCGCCACGGTCTGCATCCTCGCCTTCACCTTCATCCTGCACACCTTTGGCCTGGCGGCGCGGGTCTACATGCAGGGCTACGCACCGGTGACGAACCTCTACTCCTCGGCCGTGTTCCTGGGATGGTTCTGCGTCGCGATGGGGCTGTTCCTCGAATGGCTTTTCCGTAACCGCCTGGGCGCGGCGCTGGCGGCGCTGATCGGCTTCGTCACCCTCATCATCGCGCACAACCTGGCCGACGGCGACACCATGCAGATGATGCAGGCCGTCCTCGATTCGAACTTCTGGCTGTCCACCCACGTCATCACCGTCACCATCGGCTACTCGGCGACCTTCCTCGCCGGCTTCATCGGGATCACCTACATCATCGCCGGCGTCTACACCAAGCACCTCTCCCCGGACGTCAACAAGACCCTCGGCAAGATGATGTACGGCGTGATCGCATTCGCCCTGCTGTTCAGCTTCGTCGGCACCGTCCTCGGCGGCATCTGGGCGGACCAGAGCTGGGGCCGGTTCTGGGGCTGGGACCCCAAGGAAAACGGCGCGGTCCTGATCGTGCTGATGAACGCCCTGATCCTCCACGCCCGCTGGGGAGGGATGGTCAAGACACGCGGCATCGCCGTGCTCGCCGTCTTCGGCAACATCATCACCGCGTGGAGCTGGTTCGGCACCAACATGCTCGGCGTCGGCCTGCACAGCTACGGCTTCATGGACTCCGCGGTCATGTGGATGCTCATCTTCGTCATCAGCCAACTCGCCATCATGAGCGCCGGGATGATCCCGCAGTCACGCTGGCGCAGCTTTATGTCTTAACCTGCCGCATCGCTAACACCCCGAACCGATATGCCGCCCCGTCCGACCAAGCGTTTCTATCGCCGAGACTCTGTGACACTCGCCAAAGCCCTGCTGGGCCAACGGCTGGTCCGCGTGCTGGGTAATCGAAAACACACACGCCTCGCCGGTACGATCGTCGAGGTCGAGGCCTACCTGGGAGAGAAAGACCGCGCCGCACACACCTTCGGCGGACGGCGCACGCCCCGCAACGAATCCATGTGGCGGGACGGCGGGCACGCCTACGTCTACTTCACCTACGGGATGCACCACTGCGTCAACGTCGTCGCCTCCGTCGCTGGCGACCCCGTCGCGGTCCTGATCAGGGCTCTGGAACCCGCCGAGGGCCTGGACGCGATGTATAAGCACCGCAGCAAAGCCAAACGCGACACCGACCTCTGCTCCGGCCCGGCCAAGCTCTGCCAGGCATTGGCCATCGACCGGAACCTCGACGGTTGCGACCTGACCCAGAGCAAGCACCTGTTCATCGAACAGACTCGCAAGACACCCCTCCCCGCCTCGAAGATCACCATTGGCCCACGGATCGGTGTAAGCTACGCGCAGGACTGGGCAGACAAGCCGCTACGCTTCTTCATCACCGACAATCCACATGTAAGCAAACCCAGATGATCCCTTGGACCCAACGCAAACTCGAACACACCGGCCTCCCCGTCGGCCCCTGCGCCTGGCGGCTGCCGATGCTCAACACAGAGCACCGCGATTATGTCAACGCACACCCGTCCCTGATCGTCATCGACCCGTCGGACTCGGATGATGCGCTCACGCAGGCCGGGCCACACACCGCCGAACTACCGGTTCTGCTGGGTATCGCGGAACCCGCCTTCGCCCGCCAACTCCGCGACAGCATCATGAACAAGCTGGCGCTGCTGGGCAGGGATTCCATCGATGCTCTGGTCCTGCACGTCGACGACCCGGCCGAGATCAAAAGCGGCGGGATGCTCCAGACGATGTTCGAGCTGCGAGACAAAGGCATCGTCGGCCAAATGGGCCTGGCCCACCCGGACGCTCAGGTCGCAGAGTGGCTCTCCATCAACGCCGCCGTGAGGCTGATCGGGCTGGCCTATGACCTGGCCGACCAGTCCGCCGCCTACCGCGCGATCCCAAGCGCCTATGAATACGGGATGTCCCCGTTCGCCCTGACCTGCCCGCAGACCGACGACGCCATCCGCTTCGCCCTCGCGCAGACGCCGCTGGCCCTGCCGGTCCTGGATCGGCCGATCCCTATGGGGCTTACACCGATGTCCAGGGCTGAAGTTGACCACACCTGGCAGGCCTATTCGGAGGAACACCCCCCGCCACCGCCCCTTAAACGCGGCCGACCCCCGATGGCGGATAATTGATCCGTGTTATCTGGGTTAAGCCTGCATACAGACCGGCCAACACACGTTATGATCTATAATGAAAAAGCCGAGTGATCCGACTCGTCATGTAGACCGATTTAGAGAAAGCTGTAGACCCACGACCCGGTACCCCACCCCATGACCGACCCGACCCCACCGCAAGACCCAAAACCTACCCCCGACTCCGGCCAGACCCCGGCCCCCCCGGAAACCTCGGAATCGACACCCGTTACTTCTGCCAACCCCGAGCAGGCTTTGGAGAAGGAGATCGCCGACGCGCTGGGCGGTAAGAGCGTTGAAGAGCTGATGGCCGAGGACGCCCAGGCCGACACCCCACAGACCGAGACGCCCGCCGTCCCGACCGACGAGGCCGGTCACCCCGACCTGCGCCACGAGGTCCGCCGAGGACGCATCGCCGCGATCCGTGGCGACGACGTCTTCGTCGAGCTCACCGGCGACACCGGCAAGATGCAGGGCGTCGTCCCGGTCATCCAATTCGAGCGGCCGCCCCGCCTCGGCTCGATCATGGACTTTGTCGTTGACCACATTGATGAAAAACAAGGCCTGATCTTCCTGTCCCGCGAGGGCGCGATCAACCGCTCGACCTGGGAGCAGCTGCAGAAAGACGCCGTCGTCGAGGCCCGGGTCATCGCCAAGAACAAGGGCGGGCTCGAGCTTGAGATGCCCGGCGGGATCGCTGCGTTCATGCCCGCAAGCCAGGTCGACCTGCACCACGTCGACGACCTGGAAGCCTTCGTCGGCCAGAAGCTCGAAGCCACCGTCCAGGAGATCGACCGCAAGAGCAAGAAGGTCGTCCTCAGCCGACGCCACCTCCTGCACGACCGGCAGGCCAAGAACAAAGAAAAAGTCCTCGCAGAGCTCGAGGTCGGCCAGATCCGCGAGGGCAAGGTGTCCAACATCGTCGACTTCGGCGCGTTCGTCGACCTCGGCGGGATTGACGGGCTGGTCCACGTCTCGGACATGAGCCACACCCACATCGACAAACCCAAAGACGTCTTGAAGTCCGGCCAGCCCGTGACCGTCAAGGTGCTCAAGATCGACCTGGAAAACCAACGCATCAGCCTCGGACTGAAGCAGGTCCAGCCCGACCCCTGGGAAGGCTTCGGCGACAAGATCAAGGTCGGCGACCAGATCTCCGCCCGCGTCGTCCGCAACGCCGCCTTCGGCTCGTTCATCGAGATCGAGCCCGGCGTCGAGGGCCTGCTCCCCGTCAGCGAGATCAGCTGGAAACGCATCCACAAGCCCGACGAGGTCGTCAAGGCAGGCGACGTCCTGCGGCTGGCCGTCATCGGCGTGGACCTGGCCAAGAAGCGGATCACACTCAGCCTCAAGCAGGCGCAGGGCGACCCCTGGATCGGGGCCGAACGCAAGTACGCCAAGGACAGCCTGGTTGAAGGCAAGGTGCTGGGGACCACCGAGTTCGGCGCGTTCGTCGAGTTGGAGACCGGCGTCGAAGGCCTGGTCCACATCTCCGAGCTGGCCAACAAGCACGTCGCGGTCGTCACCGATGTCCTGAACGTCGGCGACACCAAGCAGTTCCGCGTGCTGGACATCAGCGAGGAAGACCGCAAGGTCAAGCTGTCGATCAAGGCGGTCGACAAGCCCGCCGGCGCTTCACAAGACGGCTCACGCGACCAGGCCTCCACTCCATACAAGGCCGTTCCCAAGACGCCGCGTAAAGACCTCAAGGGCGGCATGGAAGCCAAGAGCCTGGGCCAGGGGCTCGGCGGCCTCAGCCTAGACGACTTCAAGTGATCCGTCTTAGCTAACGGCTAAAAGCTAATGGCTAACGGCTCACATCACGACGTCCTGATCATCGGCGCAGGCGCAGCCGGCCTGATGGCCGCCACGTTTGCTAGCCGCGCCTGCGATTCATCGCGATCCGTCACCGTGCTGGACGGCGCTAAACGCATCGGCGCTAAAATCCTCGTCTCCGGCGGCGGCCGATGTAATGTCACCCACGACGTCGTCATGCCCGCCGACTTCGCCGGCTCCAAACGCAACCAGATCGCCAAAGTCCTCAAGACCTTTGGCGCCGACGACACCGTCGAGTTCTTCCACGACCTGGGCGTCAAACTCAAACGCGAAGACACCGGCAAGCTCTTCCCCACCACCGACAGCGCCAAGACCGTGCTGGACGCCCTGTTATCCGCTGTTGACCGCGCCGGGGCGGCCGTCCTGCCCGAGCACCGCGTCACCAAGGTCTCGCGCACCGAGCATGGCTTCACCGTCCGTACCGAGCACGGCGAGTTCACGTCCCGCAAACTCATCCTTGCCACCGGCGGCAAGAGCCTGCCCAAGACGGGTAGCGACGGCCTGGCCTACGGGTTCGCCATCGGCCTGGGTCACACGCTCACACAAACCACCCCCGCCCTGGTCCCGCTGGTCCTCGCCGACGGGCACTGGTTGACGCGCCTGTCGGGCCTGACCCTCGAAGCCGAGCTCGCCGTCGCCAACGCCAATGGTAAAATCCTGCACCGCCAGCCCGGGTCGCTCCTGCTGACCCACTTCGGCCTAAGCGGCCCCGCCGCGATGGACATCAGCCGGCACTGGATCGCCGCCCACAAACAAGACCCCGGCACACAACTGCTCATCAATTTCCTGCCCGGCACAAACTTCGACCAGATCGAGGCGGAGTTGGTAGACCTCACCGGCTCCCACGGCGCGACCGGCGTCACCACCCTGCTGGAAGACTACGTCCCGCGCCGCCTGGCACACATGCTGGTCAGCGAAAGCGCCGGCATCGACCCCGCCACGCCGATGGCCCAACTCAGCAAGCCCCAACGTCGGGCCGTCGTCCGCGGCCTGACCGCCCTGCCCGTGCCGGTCGTTCGCGATCGGGGCTACCTCTTCGCCGAAGTCACCGCAGGGGGCATCCCGTTATCCGAGATCAACCTCGCCACGATGGAGTCCCGCAAGTCCCCCGGGCTCTATCTCTGCGGCGAGATCCTCGACGTGGATGGGCGGATCGGCGGCTACAACTTCCAGTGGGCCTGGGCCTCCGGCCGACTCGCGGGGATGTCCGCGATGATGACCTGAACCTGAATACACGGAGCACACGGAGGCACAAAGACACAGAGAGAAAGATATGTCCGCAGATTTTACAGATGACACCGATTTAAGAGATAAGCCCGGATAGAATCTGTGAAATCTGCGAAATCTGCGGATCACTCCGATCCGTTTCCCCCGAACCCCGTTCAACTCATGTGCGTACCGTATCGGTTAGCATGTATCCCACCGCGACCGTATAAGATTCATCCATGCACACGTTCTACCGACAACTGCCCAACCAACTGACGATGCTCCGGCTGGTGCTCGCGGCGGTGTTTTTCGTGATGCTCAATTGCTACCGCTACGGGGCCGGGAGCCCGGCCTGGCTGATCCCGGTGGCGATTGTGATCTTTATCCTCGCCGCCATCACGGATTCGCTCGACGGGTATCTCGCACGCCGCTGGCACGTCGAGTCCAAGTTCGGCCGGATCATGGACCCCTTCTGTGATAAGGTCCTGGTCATCGGCGCGTTTGTTTATCTGGCTGGCCCAAGATTTGTCATCCCGGGGGCGATCGGCGAGGCCGACATCTCGTTCCTGAGCATGGCAAGCGGTGTCTACCCCTGGATGGTCGCCGTCATCCTGGCCCGCGAGCTGCTGGTCACCGCGATCCGTGGCGAGCTGGAAGGCGAGGGCGTCAAGTTCGGCGCCAACATCTTCGGCAAACTCAAAATGATCCTCCAGTCGATCGTCATCCCGATCGTCCTGCTCATCGTCTGGCTGGACCCCCGCAGCGAGCCCTGGCAGTGGACCGCCTGGGTCCGCGACATCCTCGTCTACCTCACGGTCATCGTCACGGTCATCAGCGGCCTGCCTTACATCACCGGCGCGGCACGGGCCGCGAAGCGGAACGCTACGTAACCAACTTCATATAAATTCCATCCATTTACAGCCGCGACACGACGTGTCGCGGGACGCGCGGGCTGTAAGCCCGCGGCTATGATTTCACAAGTCATTCACGCCAACCGCTTCGACGCGACCGTCCCGTCCTTGGTCGTCTTCACGTCGTAACCCGCATCAATAATCTGCTGCCGGATCGCGTCGGCCCTGTCGAAGTCTTTAGCCGCACGCGCCGCGTCGAGACTCGCACATAACGCATCAACACCCGACGAATCGTCCGCTGATGCATCAGAAGAAATCACACCCAGCAGATTATCCACACGATTCAAGAACCCGGGTAGTTCGTCGTCCGGCTTCTTCATCCGCTCAAACACCCAGCCCAACGCACCCGCGATATTCAGGTCGTCACTGAGGATCTCAAGCAGCGCCTGGATGTCCTGGTGATCCGTAGGCATCATCTCTGCATCAGGGCCCATTGCTTCGCGTAACCTGCGCACCGCACTCCCGGAGTCTTCCAACCCCTTCGCGGTAAAATTAATCTGCGAGCGGTAGTGGCCCTTGAGTAGTTCGTAGCGTAGCACCGCCGGATCGACAGGTCGGCCGGTGACTTTGCCTTCCAGCACGTCGCGGACGGTGTAGAAGTTGCCCTTGGATTTACTCATCTTCTCGCCCTCGACCATGAGGAAGCGGGAGTGCATCCAGTAGTTGGCGAAGCGGTCGTGGCCGGTCGCGCCGCAGGTCTGGGCGATCTCGCATTCGTGGTGGGGGAAGATGTTGTCCTCGCCGCCGGTGTGGATGTCGATGGTCTCTCGGCCGAGGATCGCCCGGGCCATCGCGGAGCATTCGATGTGCCAGCCGGGATACCCCGCGCCCCACGGCGAGTCCCACTTCATCAGGTGTGTCGCGTCGGGTTTCCACAGCAAAAAGTCGGCCGGGTGACGTTTGTTGGATTGGTGCGCATCCTGCACACGCCCGCCGGCCCCGCCGCGGAGGTTGTCCAGGCTGTTGCCCGACAGCCGGCCGTACTCGGGGAAGCTCTGCACGCTGAAATACACCGCCCCGTCGTTGGCGACGTAGGCGTGGTTCTTTTCGATCAGCGACTGGATCATCGGGATCATGCTCGGCGCGACGTGGTCGGTCGCGCGGGGCATCTGGCCGGGGTATTCCTGGGCGATCTTGATGTTCAGCTTTTTGGCGTCTTCGATGAAGGCGCTGGTGAAATATTCGGCCACGGCGTACGGGTCGTCGGGGTTATCGACCAGGGCCTTGCCGTCTTTCTTGGAGGCCTTGAGCCGGGTCGCCGCGGCGGCCATCTTGTCCTCGCCCCCGCCGTCGGCGAGCTGATCATCGGTCATGTGCCCGACGTCGGTGATGTTCATCACCTGCTTGACGTCATACCCCGACAGCTCCAGGAACCGGCGCAGTACGTCGGCGAAGATGAACGAGCGGAAGTTACCGATATGGGCGTAGTCGTAGACCGTCGGCCCGCAGTTGTACATGTACACACGCTTGGGCTCGATCGGCTTGAACGGCTCCAGCTTGTGCGTCAGCGTGTTGTAAAAACGGATATCCATGGGCGGGAAAGTGTAGCCCGTGCTACCGGGGTTAGCGAGTGTGGCCCAATCACGACGCGGCCGAGGCGTCCTGGGCATTCAGGTCCACGACTTCGACACGGACGACGTGCGTCCGCTGGGCCTCGGTCACGGTGAAGCGGAACCCCTCATACTCGAAGTGTTCACCGACCTTGGGGATGTGCCCGATGGTCGCGAAGACGAACCCGCCGACGGTGTCGTAGTCTTCGTCCTCGGGCATGCCGATCTGTAGCTCGTCGTTGAGGTCGTCGATCTCGACCCGGGCATCGACCTGCAGCGTTTGTTCGTCGACCCGTTGGATCGACGGGGTCTCCTCGGCCGCCTCGTATTCGTCCTGGATCTCGCCGACGAGTTCTTCAATGATGTCCTCGATCGTGACCAGCCCGGCGGTCCCGCCGTATTCATCCAGGACCAGGGCGATGTGGACCTTACGGGCCTTGAACTCCGCCAACAGCTCGCCGACGTTCTTGCTCTCCGGGACCATCATCGCGTCACGCAGCACCGAACGCAGTTCGAACTTGGCATCGGTCCCAAGGTATTTGATCAGGTCCTTGGCATACAGAATCCCGACGATGTCATCGATCGTCTGGTTATACACCGGTATCCGGCTGTGCCCGTGCTCGATCACCGCGTCCTTGACTTCCTGCAACGTCGCGTTGACCTCGATCCCCTGCACGTCTGTCCGCGGGGTCATGACCTGCTCGGCATCCGTGCTGGAAAGGTCAAAGACCGCTTCGAGCATCTCTTTCTGGACTTCATCGACCTCCCCGCCGTCTTCGTGATCTTCGACCACGGACAACACCTCGTCGGACAGATCGTTGTCGTCGGTGTCTTCCAGGTCGGCGCCGGAGATACGCCGGACCACCGGGTCGAACAGGTGCAGCGACCAGATCATCGGGGAGAACACGACCAGCATCGTGTAGAGCAGTGGCAGAGACAGGACGAGGAGCCCCTCACGCTGATACCGCGCCCAGCTGACCGGGATCGCCACCGCGGAGACGCTGACAACAACCACCGCGATGATGAACGCCATCGCATAGATCGCCGGCCGAGACCAGTCGATCAGGCGTTCCTCGAAATGATAAAGAATGGCCAGCAGGACCATCAGGCTCAACACGACGCGCGCGGTGCCGGTCAGCAGCAGCAGCATGGGCTGGCGTTGGTAAAACACCGACAACCGGTCCAGTTCGGGGTCGGCCCCCAGACGGTCGGCCAGGCGTTTGCGCGAAGGGGCTTTCAGGGCGATGTTACAAGCCGAGAAGTAGCAGACCAGCAGTGCCCCAAGGGCCACGATCCCGATCGAATAGCTCACCGATGTGCGTCCGTTGCCCCTGTCCGTGTCGGGCCGGCATCTTTCGTGCCACCCGTAACCAGGCCCAGCCGTGTCAGGGGGACACGCCTCGGCCTAACAATGTCACTCACAAACCAAACACCGGACCAAGCCCGGCCCGGGTCAATAAATCATCTTCCCGCTTGTGCATCTTCTGATACCCCGCCTCGTCGTGATCGTCTTCACCCAGCAGGTGCATCAGCCCGTGAACCGCATACAGCAACAACTCGAGCCGGGTGTCGTGCCCGCGCTGCTGTGCCTGCCGATGGGCCTCGTCCATACAGATCACCAGATCGCCCTCGACCGGCTCCGATGGGACCTCCCGCAGGTCAAACGTCAGCACGTCTGTCGTCCCCGGTTGATTGCAGTACTGCTGGTGCATCCGGGCCATCTGCCCATCATCCACCACGGCCACCGCCAATCGGCCCGACTCGACGCCCGCCAGTTCCGCGATACGAGCCAGCTGCCCCTCCAGCCAGTCGCTGACCGGCGGATCGCAATCTTCGGCATGCAGCTCTAGCGTGACCTCACACGCCGGCGAAGTCGCGGGCGTCTGGCGGGGGATATTTCCGGGGGCGGGGGAGCTTTCGGGGGGGGTGGGTTTCTCTGAAGGGTCGGGGTCGGCGTTGTCGACCTCGTCCAACATCACAGCACCGGCCGAGCCTGTGTCGGCGGCAGTGGAGCAGGATGTGCAAGTCTGTGACACGGGTTCCCTAATTCTGTTGGCAGGCCTGGGTTGGCCGGGCCGTTTCAAGTCGCAGGCATCATACCTGATGCCCCGGTCAAAACAAAGAAATACCGGATTTATGCCCACCCGGACTGTGGGTCAGCCTTCTTTGGCCGGCAGTTTACACCCCTTACGCTTGACCATGCTGATCGAGTTCCCGCAAGGGTTGTATTTCACGTCGGTCATGTAGACGCTCATCAGCATGACGCCTCGGCCGTGCGGGGTCGCCAGGTTGGCCTCCTCCGTCGGGTCCGGCAGGTCATCGGGGCAAAAACCCTCGCCCTCGTCGGTCACGGTGATCCGCACCGCCTGATCGTCGACCGCGTATTCGATCGTGACGTTTTTGCTGGGATCGCCCCCGTTGCCGTGACGGATCGCGTTGGTGACCGCCTCATCCAGGGCAAGACGGATGGCAAAGATTTCTTCCTTGCCGTAGCCCAGCGCCTGTGCCGGCTGGATGATCGCTTCCTGGACCTTGGGAAGTTCCGACAGCCTGCTGGGGATCACCATCTTGGACATCGGTGACTCGTGCATAGCTGGCCTGAACATGCACGCCCGCCGACACCCCCAAACCAGCGGAACGCGGGAGACATAGAATTACTTGAAGCTTGCCAACGCCTGGCTGGCGTCCTCGTGGATCTGGAACAGCTTGTTGAGCTTGGTGATAACAAAGACCTCGTAGATCTGCGGGTCGATGTTGCAAAGCCGCAGTTGGCCGTCCTTGCTGCGGACCTTGTTATTGATCGTGATCAGCGTCCCCAGCGCAGCCGACGACAGGTGCTCGACCTGATTAAAGTCGATCAGCAATCGAGGGTTTTCAGATGCCTCTATCAACTGGGCGATCTCGTCGCCGATCTGCTGAATATTGGCCTCTTCAAGGATGTTGCGATCGAGGAAGCTGATCTTGGTGATCTGGTCTTCCTCGCTCACGATCAGGCGTGAATCCTTGGTGGTCATCAACCGTCTCCTAAGCGTCGATTAACGGGTCGAAGTTATCCCCGTAACCTACGGGTGTCAAACACTTATGGTTCGGATCGGTGTCCGGTGAATCACGGCTTCCTGCCTGTCACCCTGGCTAGACCCCTGATCCCCCATAGCTCTAGAACATCATAGCAGGCTTAGCCGGCCCGGGCATGTCCAGCCGACAGATCAAGCCCCACGGCCTTAACTATCGACCGAATCGTATCCGTGCTGGACCGCCCACAAGGCCGAGTACTTCAATTGCGTGCTCACCGCGGCTTTCTGAGCGATCAGAAGCCCGAAAGCCCCATCCAGGAAGCCCCGCTTGAGGATGTAGAACTTCACAAACGCCAGCCAGGGCCGAAACAGCAGGTCCAGAGCACTGGCCCGCTTGCCCCGCTGGTGCATCTGCCGGGCCACCATCAGCAGCCGTTCATCCATGCGTTTCCCGGAGAAATAATCAGAGTAGCCCGCGTCGCTGATGCGTTTATGCTCGATCCAGCCGTTCAGATCACGCACCCGCGACGGGTCCGAGGCCTCCCGCGTGTCGTGCAGCACCTCGTCGTCCCAGGTCACCCGTCGGCGGTGGAAAATCCGCGTCAGCCGGTCCGGCCACCAGCCCCGGACATACCGCCCGAACATATAATTCTTTCGCGGCACCATCAGCAGGTCCAGCTTATCCAACTGATCCTGCGTAAATCCCTGCCATTCCTCAGCAAGCCGGGGCGAACACTCCTCATCCCCATCCAGAAAAAAGACCCAATCGTGTGTTGCCAGCTCGGCTGCAAACTTCTTCTGGCCGCCATACCCCCGCCAGGGCTCGACCATGTACCGATCCGCGTGCTGCTGGGCAATCTCAGCGGTCTTGTCAGTCGACCCGGAATCCACAATCAACAGCTCATCCGCCCACTTGACCGACTCACAGGCCGGCCCAAGCGTCTTCTCGGAATTGGCACAACAGATAATGACCGTGATCGCTGGCATGGTGGGATAGTCTACGCCCGCCCGGGGCCGACACAAATCCGGCTCAGGTGCCACACCCCCCCCATACCGACAGCCCAGCTATTTCCCCCATCCCGCCAAATGTGACACACACAGGCTCAAACCCCTGATATAATCCCTCCCATTCATTGCATGGAGGCTCGATATGAAAGCGTCATACAAAATCGCATTGGCCCTGTCGGTCGCGGTCTGCATCCTCGCGGTCTTCCTGATCAAAGGCGACAAACAACCCGACCCCACGGATACGAACACCGACATCGCACAGGCCGACGCCGCCCCCACAGCGCGTAAGACCCTGCGATCAGACTACGCCGGTAAGCCCACCTCCCCCGGTTCCCCCAGCACCTCCGCCGACGGGTCGGTCAAGTCCATGGTCAGGGACGACACACCCAAATCCCCCAGCACCATCGCCTCCGACGCACGCAAACGCATCCTCGCCGCGCAAGGCTCAGGCAACACTGACACCAGCGCTAAACAGACCGCTGACAAGCCCGACACGCAAGCCAAGTCCAAGCCCCTGAACATCGGCAACAACACCACCGGCCCGATCGCCCTGGCTCGCACCGAGGCCGAAAAGCCCGAGGCTAACAAGCCCACACCACCCCCAACCACGGTCAGCAATAAAGCGGTCCTGGATATCCTCGACTCCCCCAGCAACAACACCGACCGACCAGGCGCAACCACCGGCTCAACCTCTAACAGCAACACCGCCTCCACCACTACCGCGTCTGCTAACCCCGTCGCCACAAACGACAAAGAAAACACCTACATCATCCAGCCCGGCGACACCTTCTCATCCATCGCGATCGACGTCTACAACGACGAAGGCCGTTGGGTCGATATCGCTCAGGCCAACAGCCTCGTGGACCCCACCCGTCTGAAGGTTGGCCAGGTGCTGCGCATGCCGGGAGAAAAACAACTGCTCTCCAAAGAAGAGCCCTCCCCCCCAGGCCCCGGCGGCATCCAGACCCACACCATCCGCGCCGGAGACAGCCTCTCCACCGTCGCGGACAAGTACTACGGCGACCCCACCCTCTGGCGGACCATCTACAACTTCAACCGCGACAAGATCGGCGACAA
>CBDUNP010000011.1:0-19899 GCA_965368605.1 uncultured bacterium
GCCGCGTTCGACGGGACGCTGAACGTCGGGGCCGGCCGCAGCTACGAGATGAGTTTCGGCGGGCTGAGCAACACCGGGCAGATCAACCTGACCGGCGGGGCCTACCTCGCGCCGACGCTCACCCACTTCGGGGCCCTGGATGTCAGCGCTACGCCCTCGACGATCAAGGCGGTCACAACCTTCCGGAACGGCAGCAACACGAACATCAACGCGGACCTGACGCTGCTGCTTAATTCGGAGGTCCACCCGACCGCCAACATCAACGGCTCGGCCTCGCTGATTAATGCGGCCGGGGCGACGCTGCGCGGGCTGGACGGGGCGCAGATCGGCGTGAAGCTGGTCAATGAAGGCACGGTGATCATCGGCTCATCACCCGGGGCGCTCGTCGCGAATGACTTTACGCAGTCTCTCAGCGGGTCGCTTGAGATCGAGTTGGGTGGGCTGGTGCAGGGCGGCAGCTTTGACTGGTTGAAGGTATCGAATAACGCTTCGCTCGCCGGCCTGTTGGATGTGTCGATCATCGGCGGGTTTGTCCCGACCATCGGCGACACCTTCGAGGTGCTGACCGCGGGCTCGAGCGTCTCCGGCGTGTTCAACACGATCGACTTCCCCGTGATCCCCAACATCGGGCTGCGCGTGAACTACACCGCCAGCACCGTCGAGTTGATCGCCGGGCTGCTGGGTGACCTGAACAACGACGGGTTCGTCGGCATCGACGACCTGAATATCGTCCTGGGCGCGTGGAACAGCAACGTCACCCCCGGCGTCTGGCTGCTGGGCGATCCTTCCGGGGACGGGTTCATCGGGATCGACGACCTGAACCAGGTGCTGGGGAATTGGAACGCCGGGACGCCGCCGTTGGTGGTGGCCTCTTCGGCAAACCCCGAGCCCGGGGCGCTGTGTGTCATGTCGCTGGGTGCGTTGGCGATGTTGCGTCGGCGTCGCTGAAGTTTTTGCGGCTGATCTGATATCATCGGAGTTCTGATGATAAGGAACTCCGGCACGATCGGCGTGAGTCGGCGGGGCGGTACGGCGGAGGCGTTCGTCTGGTTGCTGTCGTTCGCGGCTTTCCTGCCGGGCTGTTCGGTCGGCGGGGCAGTGAATCCCTCGTTCCCGCTGACGGTGAAGCAGGCGAAGTCAGACATAATATTGATGCGTAACGACCCGGTGCGTTTGCAGCGGCCGGTGGTGGTGCTCGGCGGTTGGGGCGACGTGACGGGGTATCCGCCGGCCCACCTGGCGAAGCAGTTGCGTTTGGCGACCGGGGACGAGCGGATCATCTCGATCAGTTTTGCTTTGTGCAATAACTTTGATGCCTGCCGCAGCCGGGTGCTGAAAAGAGTGGCCGGCGAGTTCCCGCCCGACGCGGAAGGCCGGGCGGTCGAGTTTGATGTCATCGGTTTCTCGATGGGCGGGCTGGTGGCGCGTTACTCGGCGGTGCCCCCGGAATTGTCCCCGGAAGTACCCCCGGAAGTACCCCCGGAAGTACCCCCGGAAGAAGCCGAGGCGTTACCGCCCATCAAGATCGCCAGGCTGTTCACGATCAGCACGCCGCACCGCGGGGCGGTTTTAGCCAAGGCGATCGCGCCGGGGCCGTTGGCGATGGACATGCGTGCGGGGTCGGGGTTCCTTAAGCAACTCGACCAAGCACTTGATCAGGCGGACTACCCGGTGTTCCCGTATGTCCGCCTCGGCGACGCGATCGTCGGCGCATCACGGGCCGCGCCACACGGCCAAACCCCCTGGTGGCTGACGGCCCGGGCATTCTCTTCGTCACACATCGATGCGTATCGCGACCCGCGCCTGATCGCGGAGTTGGCCAGACGGCTGCGCGGGGAAGAGCCGTACACGGCAGAGCCAGCTGAATCAGTACCGGGGAATGATGAAAGCTCTAACTCAGTTATAGCTGATTGACATTGTGTGTCTTGCAATAATGCCTATGCTTTTTGCAGCGTGTCTTTCTTTATTATTTCGCTGCACTCCGGGCAGGTAGTCGATTGCTTACTGCCGCGCAGGTTGTAGCCGCAGACGGGGCAGTGGCCAGCCGGATGCCGCCGGCGGCGCCACAGGCAGTAAGCCACAATAGGCCAAGCCGAAAAGCCGAAGAATACGATCCATAGTGGTACTGGAAACAACGGCTCAAGGCCTTGATACTGTGCGAATCGCATCCAAGAATAAGGCAACATCGACTTCCCACGGTAGGCTGGACGGGTCGTAATCTTGAGTTGTGGTGGTGTTGTCGGATCGTAGGTTACACGTGCTTCGCCATGCAGAATATCAATTACGAGGCTGGAGTTTGGCGAGAGAGGACAAATCACGTTCACATATCGAAAGTAGGACCCGAACCAAAGCACGCCAAAGAGGCACGCTAAAACCGACACAGTACACAGAATGGTTCGCTCAATTCGACATCGCAGCTTGTACTCTCTGCTCATATCTCTTCCCCGCACTCGGGGCACTGGGGTTTGCTCAGGCCCTTGAGGATATAGCTACATTTACGGCAGTGGGTTTCGGTGTCATGTGTTGGGTCGGGGATGATATGGATGATCACAATCGCAAGCAGCGATCCAAGCAGGCAGGGCGGCAGGATGATGCAGCCGGCCATCAGCAGCGTGTTTCGGAAGTACTCCCAGGTTGTAGGGGCATAAGGACTGACAGGCGGTTGCAGCGAACCGCCCAGATTGCTGAGCCAACCCAGGTATTGTTGTTCGATCGCAGATGCAACCGTGGCGAAAAACGCGGCAAGCCAACACGCAACTATGACACGCAGAATAATTCGTTTAGTGATCCGCATTGTTAAGTGTTCACCGGGTATGGCGCTGGCGGTAATTATGCCATATGGATGCATCGGGACGGCCCATCATGCAGGCGGGGCAGGGGGCGTCAATGATCAGTGGATTGCGCCAAGTCAAAAAATGAAAATGCCCCCTCTAGGATTCGAACCTAGGACCTGCGGATTAAGAATCCGATGCTCTAACCAACTGAGCTAAGGAGGCGTCACCTTTATCAGGTGAGAGGCGATTTTAGAGGTCGTTGGGTTTAGATGTCAAGCGGGGGGCGGGGGGTGATGGCTGATCTGTGATTTATGATTGCTGGATTTCGAGCCGGGGTCCCGAGTCTGATGGCGATGGCGTCATATGTCGGTGGGCTGACCAGCCACGATCGACCCGCCAGCCGTCAGTGAACCCCAGCTTTTGCCCGGCTATACCTGCTGGCATATCATCTAAGCTGCTTGGCTGAATGAATCAGGCGGGCGTGGAGCGACATGGATGCTTGAAGACAATCGGGTAGATCAGGGATGGGGCCGATGGGCGGGTGTGCTGCTGCTGGGGGCGGTGCTGCTGGTCGGGATCGGTACGACGACACGTGCCCAGACTTCGGGTGAAGAAGTTCCGGGGGCGGGGGCTGCTTCCGGGGGGGGGCAGAAGTATGAGTTGGAGGGCGGGGGCTGGGTGAAGCAGCCGACCGCCGACCCGGGCTCGCCGGAGGGGAAGCTGGAGTCGATCCGGCGGCTGATCGCTGAAGACAAAGGCAAGAAGGCTAAGGAAGCGGCGGACGAATGGATCGAGGCCTACCCGGACCATCCTTTAATCGTGGAAGCATACCTGCTGCGTGGCGATGCGAACGTGGCCCGCAAGCACTACTTCAAGTCGCTGTTTGATTACGAGTACGTGATCCGTGAGTTTTCCGGGACCGAGCAGTTTCATACGGCGATGGAGCGTGAGTTCGAGTTGGCGAAGCTGTTCGCCGGCGGGATGAACCGACGCCTGTGGGGGATGCGGGTGCTGCCCGCGACCGGGGAGGCGGAGGAGATCCTGGTCCGCATCCAGGAACGCAGCCCCGGCAGTGATTTGGGCGAGATGGCGAGCCTGCTGCTGGCGGACTACTACTTCGACAGGCCTCAGATGGACAGCGCCGCGGAGGCGTATGACCTGTTCCTGATTAACTACCCGCGGAGCCTGAAGCGCGAGTGGGCGATGCTCCGGCTGATCCAGGCGAACCTGGCGCGGTTCAAGGGGCCACGGTTCGACGCGACCGGGCTGATCGATGCGGGGCAGCGGCTCAAGACGTACCGTGCGGAATACCCGGCGTCGGCCGAGCGGATCGGGGTCGATGCGCTGCTGATCCGGATCGATGAGTCGCTGGCGATGCGCGACATGGTCGCGGCCGGCTGGCACGTCAAGCGGAAGCAAGACCTCAGCGCGATCTATTTATATCAGCGTGTCGTGACGGACTACCCGCAGACGGCGGCGGCACAGGACGCGATTCGTATCCTTAATGAGATGGGGGCCGAGGTGTTGCAGGTCGATGAGGCGGACCCGACAGATTCACTCCGGGGTTCTCGAAACACGCGACCGGCCGATCCGGCCGAAGTAACCGAGCCGACGGTGTCGGAGGTTGAGGCGGCGGTCGAGGACGCGATCCTGGAGATTGAAGCGGCGGAGGCTGAGGGGGTAACACCGCTTGAGGCCGAGCCCGTCGAGGTGCAGCCGAAAGAGGCTCTTGAGCCCGATCCAATCGTGCCCGATCCGACCGTACCCGATCCCGTTGAACTTGATCCGGTCGAGCCTGATTCGGTCGACGAATTAGCGCAGCCGCAGCCGGAGTTGGAAGTGACAGACCCCCTTGATGCCCAGCCGGAGAAGCCCTGATGGAAGATGTGAAGGCGAGTCGGTTTGGGATGGTTTACGGGCTGCTGGCGGTGGTGTGCTGCCTGGGGCTGACCGGTTGCGGGTATTCCAGCAAGGAGCTCTACCCGACGGAATACCGGACGGTGGCGGCACCGATTTTCGAAAATCGGACGTTCTACCGCGGGGTGGAGTTTCAGTTGGCCGAGGCGTTGACCAAGCAGATCGAGTCGCGGACGCCCTATAAGGTTGTGAGTCCGGGCGTAGCCCAGACGCAGTTGGCGGGGACGATCACGCATGTCGAGCAGCGTCAGCTAAGCCGTCGGCGTCCCGGCGGGGTGCCTCAGGAGGTCGAGCTGACGATCACGGTCGATTTTGTGTGGAAAGACCTGGGCCAAGGCGGCGTCATCCGGGATCGGCGCGGCTTCGAGTCTGTCGGGCGGTATGTCCCGACCGCGGGGGTCGGCGAGCCATTCGAGGTCGGCCAGCACCAGGCGGTGCAGCGGCTGGCTGAGGATATCGTGTCCACGATGCGGGCCGACTGGTGAAAATCCGGGTATGCCTAGTTATTATCCGGTCTTAGGACTGGCGTAGTCGGGGGGGCGGGGCGGAATAGCCGATAGAACTCGGCAGGGACGTATCCTTACGCCTAGAATACGCTGCCCCGAGAGAACCCCCTGTTATTATCAGGCGGGCCCCCCTTAAATAGATAGATGTGAGACTCGAATGCCAGACCCGAAAGACTCCAAGAATGATGGCTCCAACCGCAACTCCCGTGATCCGCGCGGTGATTCCGGGGGCGATGGGAAGCAGCCGCAGGGCCAGCGCCCGCCGAACGGGGTCTCCCGGAGCATGGTCAGCTGGCTGCTGATGGCCGGGGTGGTGGTGGCGTTGTTCCTGATGTTTGTCTCGCAGAAGCAGCAGCCGACGGAGCTGACCTGGACCGAGTTCAAGAGCCATATCGAGCAGGGCAACTTCAAGGACGACTTGGTGATCGAGTCGTCGCAGATCGTCGGCGAGTTGAACGAAGGCGTCGCCGGCTCCAGCGCCGAGGCCACCGCGACCAACAACCGCGTGTCGGTTTCAATCGACACGGAAACCAAGTCGGTCTTCGTGGCCGAGTTGATCGACATGGGCCAGGGCTTCAAGGTCAACACCTCCAGCGCGGTCTGGGTCCACCTGCTGATCAGCTGGGGCCCGTTGTTCATCATCGCGTTTTTGATCTACTTCTTCTTCATCCGATCGCTGCGTAACGCCGGTGGCGGCCCGGGGATGCTCGGGAGCTTTGGGCGCTCGCGTCACAAGGTCGTGAACAAAGAGCACTCGAGCGTGATGCTCAGCGATGTCGCGGGGATCGAAGAAGCGAAGGACGAGATCGGGGAGATCATTGAGTTTCTTAAGAATCCTAAGAAGTTTCAGCGCCTTGGCGGCCGGGTGCCGCGGGGCGTGTTGCTGATCGGTTCGCCGGGCTGCGGCAAGACGCTGCTGGCCAAGGCGGTCGCGGGTGAGGCGGACGTGCCTTTCTTCTCGATCAGCGGGTCAGACTTCGTTGAGATGTTCGTCGGCGTGGGTGCGTCGCGTGTGCGTGACCTGTTCAAGCAGGCCAAGGACTCGTCGCCCTGCATCATCTTCCTTGATGAGATCGACGCGGTCGGTCGTCGGCGTGGCAACGGCTACTCCTCCGGCGGGCACGACGAGCGTGAGCAGACACTCAACGCGATCCTCGTGGAGATGGACGGTTTTGAATCCAACGACCAGGTGATCGTGATCGCCGCGACCAACCGCTCGGACGTGCTGGACCCGGCGTTGACCCGGCCGGGGCGGTTCGATCGGCAGATCCAGGTCTCGCTGCCCGACATCAAGGGCCGGGCCGAGATCCTCAAGGTGCACAGCCGGAAGATCAAGATGAGCCCGGACGTGGACCTGGAAAAACTCGCACGCGGGACGCCAATGTTCTCCGGTGCCGACCTGGCTGCGATCATCAACGAGGCCGCCATCGGAGCGACGCTCCAGGGCAAGGACTTCGTTGAGCAGGACGACCTGGAAGAGGCCCGCGACAAGGTCAAGTGGGGCCGGTCGCGCAAGAGCCATAAGATCGAGGAAGACGAGCGGAAGGTCATCGCTTATCACGAGGCCGGTCACGCGCTCGTCATGTATTACGACGAAGACTCTGAGCCGCTGCACAAGGTGACGATCATCCCACGCGGACAGGCGCTGGGCGTGACGTTCATGCTGCCTGAGAAGGATCGGCACATCCACACCAAGCGGCAACTGCTCGCGCAGCTCCGCGTGACCTACGGCGGCCGGATCGCCGAGGACATGTTCTGCGGCGACATCTCAAGCGGCGCGTCTCAGGACATCCGTCAGGCGTCGTCGATCGCGCGGGCGATGATCACCGAGTTCGGCATGAGCGACAAGCTGGGCTTCCAGCTCTACGGCGTCGATGAGTCGCGGCAGCCCTGGGAGCAGCCCGACAAGCTCTTTAGCGATGAGACCGCCCGGCTGATCGACGAGGAAGTCAAGGGCCTGATCGATCGGACCTACAACGAAACCGCTGAACTGCTGGAGAAACATCGCGATCAACTGCACGCGTTGGCGCAGGCGCTCCTGAAGTACGAGACGCTTAACCGCGACGAAGTCGATCGGATCATGCGCGGCGAGCAACTCACCAAGGCGACCGTCAGCGAACTGCTTCAAGCCGAGAAGGACAAGGCCGACGCCGAGGAGAAGAAGCCCGAGCCCGCGAAGCCCAACAATGACCTGGGCGACGAACCCCCCGGCGTGATGCCAAGCCCGGCGTGACTTCACGTTTAATTTATCAGCTAAGTATCAACGGCCCCGTATGAATTCATACGGGGCCGTTGCTTTTTTGTGGGCCGAAATGTTGACCGTTAAGTTTAAGATTTCTGATAAGATTATTGCTTCCACGTCCACCGGCATGAGATGGGGCAACCATGACAGATCCAGGCGAGTTGGCCGATGATACCTACGATTTTGTTGAACCCGATTTGCCCGATTTTGAGGACGGGCAGGCGGTATCCGCGCAGCCATTGGCATACGACCTTCCCTGCCGGCAGTGTGATTACAACCTACGGGGTTTAACCGAAGAGATGGCCTGCCCGGAATGTGGCACCGCGGTGGTGCGTTCATTGCTCAGCGACCACCTGCGATTCAGTAACCCGGATTGGGTGCTGAACCTTGCGAGGGGCGCGCGGTGGTTGATCTGGAGTGTGCTGCTGGGCTTTATCCTGGGGATGTTCAGCGGTGTAATCGAGGTGGTTGTACCGATTGAGCCTCTGGTAGTTTCGTTGCTGACCTTTCTCCCCTCGGCCATCAGCCTGGTGGGTGTATGGTTGTTTACAAGCCCCGAGCCCGGGCGAGATGAGCTGTCCGCGTTTACGATCCGGCAGGCCGTTCGTTGGGTGACGGTGGTTATGGTCGGATTGGGTCTGCTGTCGATCGCGTTAGAAGACATTCACGTGGTCGTTGCAACGACGGTCGGCGGATTATCCGGTGTGATATCGCTGGCGCAGTACATCATGCTCTTTGTGCTTGCCCGCCGATTGGCCTTGCGTATACCGGACTATAAATTAGCAAAGCAGACACGCACCGTGATGTGGGGCGTCATCATTTCGATGGGGGGAGCGTTCCTGTCTGGACTGGTCGGCGTCTTACTCATGAGTCAGTATCCTGGCGATCGTATGATTATTTTTATGTTACCTTTGTGCGCGTTTGGAATCGCCTACCTGGTCTTCGCCATCTGGTCACTGGTTCTGTTGTTTTGGTATCAACGTGCCGCAACCGTAGCGGCGCAGCAGGCAAAAGAAAGCTGGGCTAACGATATCGGTTTGCGCGAGGTGTACCGCGGGGGTGAAAAGATCAGTCGGATGGATAGCTGATCTATCATATTAAGATGCGCGGGTAACTATTGATGTACGTGTGCAGTCTCACGCCGCTCGTGAGTTTGCGGCGGCGGCTTCGGCGCGGGCGAGGGTTTCGCTGGCGATCTCGGGGGTGCCGGGCGATCCGGGGGTACGCTTGGTGCGTGTGCGGGTGTCTTGCTGGAGGGCGCGGGTGCGTCGTGTGTGTACGCCGCTGCCGCGGAGCAGTCGCGTGATGCGTCGGCCGGAGTACAGGCGGACGGCCATGTACATCCCCCAGACCCAACAGACCGCGACGTAAACGATCAGAATACCGAGCAAGACAGTCGTCATCGAAGCCGCTCCATATCTCTCCCCTGTGGGTTTCTCGTTCCAAGATTTAGATCGGTCAGAGGTGCGTCGCGGAGCCAGTTTTCAGGCGGACCGGCTGTTCGCTGCCAAGTTGGCGTCGGTTAGCAGGTCGTCTGGATTGAGCAGGGAGCGTGCGTGTGCTTTGTGTTTAAGTGTTTGTCCGATCAGGTTTTTTAACTCACAGGCGGGGATGCCCGTGCCGGGCCGCATGACGGTGAGGTCTTCGGATTTCAGTTGATGCCCGGCGGGGAGGTCGCGGGTCAGGCAGACGCTTTGGCGCGAAACGAGCCGGACGTCGGCCTCGACGGGTTGGACCTGCTTGCGGCTGGGGCCGAGCATGGCTTGGGCCTGGCGGACCAGGCGGACGTAGTCGGCGAACTGTTTCGGGTCGGCGCTGGCGGCGTGGTCGGGGCCGGGCGCGCCGCGGTCGTGGGTCAGGTGCTTCTCGATCACCGCCGCACCCGCCGCCACAGCCAGGGCACCGGTCGTGATGTCCTGCGTGTGATCCGAGTAGCCGACCGGGAGCTGGTATCGCTGCCTGATGTCCGCCATCCCGCCGAGGGAGGCGTCGTTAGTCGGCGTGGGGTAGCTGGAGACGCACTGAAGCAGGCATCCCCCCGGCCGATGTTTAGTGATCAGGTCGGCAGCGGGGGCGAGCTCGTCCAGTTCACAGGTCCCCGTCGAGATCAGGATGGGCTTGTTCAGGGTCGCCACCGCTTCGAGCAGGGGGGTGTTCACCGCGTCCGGGGAAGCGATCTTGACCGCGTCGATTTCCAGGCCCGCCAGTTCCTGCACGTCGGCGGGGCTGAAGGGCGTGACGACCAGACGCAGGCCGACCTCGCGGGTGGTATCCGCGAAGCGATGGAGCATGTCCATGTCCAGAGCCAGTTTCTTGAGCAGGCCCCGTGCGTCCTCGGCTTTGCCGGCCTGATACTCGGCGAGCAACGCCTGATTAGACAGCAGCCGATCGGGGTGGAACCACTGCAGCTTGACCGCATCCGCGCCCGCATCGGCGGCGGCCCGGATCAACTCGATACCCCGGTCCAGTCGGCCGTCGTGGTTGACCCCGACCTCGGCGACGATCAGGACGCTGGCGGGGTGGTTTTCATCCGCGTGTTGGAACATTGGTTTCTCGGCTCCCATACCCTGGTTATCGGTCAGGTTTGACCCGGATCACCAGCGACGATACCGTTTGACCCCACAACCGCATCAGCCATCCCCCGCCAGCCTGCGTTTCTCGCCTCAACTGGCCTTTCGGGATAGGATTTGATGCAAGCCCCGACCGGGTAGCTCAGTTGGTAGAGCATCGGCCTTTTAAGCCGCGGGTCCTGGGTTCGAGTCCCAGCCCGGTCATTGTCTGTCTCAAAACGACCCAATCCCCTGCGGCTCATCAATACCGGCGTAGCCACACCAGCGTACTTGTCAGGAGGTATGCCACGCAGGTGGGTTCGGGGATATGGGCCCCCGGTTGCTGTGGCGGCGTGCCTGCGTTCCAATTACTCAACACTTCATTCAGGTCGTCGATGCCCACGAAGCCGTCACCGCTTGGGTCGGCCAACGGATCACTCGGCGGGACAGACTGATTCCAATTGCCCAGGATAATATTCAGGTCGTCGATGCCGACGAAGCCATCGTTGTTGAGGTCGCCTGCCAGAGCGGATGAAGCCACCAGGAGTGTTCCATCAATAAGAAGATTACTTGTGTCCCAAGAGAGCCCAGCGTTGAGGCTTGGTAGATTAATAGCAGTAAAATTTCCACTGAGTGTTGTAAAATTAAGGATATCGAAGCTGTCACCGGCGTCGGGTTGGAAGCCACCTGATAGGTATACGCTCAACGAGCCGCCGAGATTAATACTGCCGGACACGTCCACCACGTCGTGATCGGTGCCGGGTGTGGTGCCCAGCAGGTTGATGTTCAGTGTTCCCGCATTCATATTGTAGTCTCCGGTGACGGCCATCATCCCCGCGGTACTCCAGTCGCCAGGTAATATCGTGCCGCCGTCCTGCTCCAGTGTTCCGATGAAGTCGGTGGCGACAAGGTTGCCGCCTGTCATATTGAAGAGGCCACCGCCGACTTTGATAGTTTCGGCATGGAGGTCGCCGCCGCTTAGGTAGTACTCCCCCTGCCCCCAACCGTTCATATCCAAGTCTAACGATTCGCCATTGACAAAGTCATGCACGGTTACGGTACCGCCGGTTTGATTAATGATGCCTGCCTGGCCGTCGGTTTCGTTCAGGCCGATACCGGTGTCGCTCCAGACGTTGCCTCCACCCGCGAGATTTATCGTCCCCGTGCCTCCCGAGCCTAACGAGCCGACGACGATGAGAGAGTATTCGGAGTAAGAGACATTGTTCGGGTCGCCGTCATCGACCACCGTCTTTCGCAAAGTTGCGCCGTCCATGATGTTCACAGTCCCTGTCCCGCCGTTACGTCCGATGGCGATGTAGCCGTTGGTTTCGACGGTCCCCGGGTACGCTGAAAACTCGTCATACTCCGCAAAAATGTTGACCGTACCCGTACCACCGGCTTCACCGATGTAGACCGCGCTGGCGGAATGGATCTTGGCGTCGCCGGAGACATCCGCTGTTCCCACCGAATCTACGCCTTCACCGACAACGATGACGTTATTCGTGACTTGTGAGTTGCCGGTCATCACTAATGATCCGTTGCCTCCGCGTCCAACTAATAGGAGTTCTTTCCCCTGTACAGCAGAGCCGCTCATGACGTACGTCCCGGTACCGCCGTCTTCACCGACATACATCCAGCCGACAGTGCCTTGGAAGGTGTTGCCGGCGGAGTGATATAGTGTGCCTGAATTGCCCGTGCCTTGGCCGACAAAGATATCTTGGATATCGGGGATGTCTGCGGTGATTTTCACCTCGCCGCCGTTGTTGATATAGGCGCGATTGCCCGCGCCACCACTGGGGGCTGTAAAACTTAATGATCCGCTAGTAGCGTTGAACCAGGTAAATGTAGAAGTAACGAATGGATTGTTGTTCCAATCGTTGTGGATGACGCCGGTGTAGTCCCAGTAATAATCGTCTGCCTTGACATTCTGATTCAATATCGCAGCGATGGCTAATGTAGCGATGAAGAATAGAACCGGGAATCTTAAGTTGGTCACTTCTCTACTCCTTATCGTGTATGCGCTGATTGCCTGATTTGTTACAAAGAAACCATGGCCAAAAAGATGATTAATATGAATTATAAGGAATCTTGCTTGTCGGCCCAAGCGTTTTATGTAAATACCTTCAGGTATGATGTGTCTTCGGCGCTCGTTCTGTTTGAGAGCGGTTGTATTTCGGGTCGGAGCCAACCAATACCAACCTCGCCTAACGTATCGACTGAGCGAACTTCGGCTATGCTGCAATGAGCCCCGCGAGGGCAGCGTTCGGCGCTGGTCGGTGTCGGCATTGTTAACCACAGTTTCACCGGGTAAGATCAGATTTGTCGGTGAGTTGCGGGCGCTATTGCGATGACGCTATTCATCGTTGCCCCTGCTCCTGGCGTGGAATAGGTCTTGGCTGATTAAGCCGAGAGACCTGTTAGAGTCATGGCCCGGACTTTGTATTTTGGGGCGAGTTGGCCTTTGGTAACGATCCGAGGCTTAAGGTTAGTAGATCAATGAACGATCCCGTGACCGAAGGCCAAACCCTGAACAACCTCAACGCGGATGGCGGCCTGCCCTGGCTGGTGCGGAGCGGTCGTGTGCATGACTGGCTGATGCTGCTGCTGGTGCTGGTCGTTTCGGCGGGGCCGATGTTTGTGGTGGTGGGGCGGGGGGATACGAAGCGGACGATGGAGAATATCACGGTCGCCAGTGCGCAGGAGACCTGGCTTCGGCAGCACGGTTGGCAGGATATTCCCCCGGATGCGGACGCGTGGTTGATGCCGACGCGGAACGGGCGGCCGAGGATCGTCAAACCGCCGATGGTGGTTTGGCTGGACATGCTGGCGTGGACGGGGTTGAGTCCCGGGGACTCGTCGGCGCAGCAACTGCTCACCCGGGCGCGGTGGGTGTCGGCGGGGATGGGGCTGATGGTAGTGGCGGGGGTGTTCTGGCTGGGCCGGGTGTTGTGGGACCGGCGGGTGGCGGTGATGGCGGCGCTGGCGGCGGGGACGTGTCTGTTTCTGACGCGGCAGGCGCGGATCGCGTCTTACGATATTCATATGGTTGGGTGGGCGACGCTGGCGGTGGCGTCGGCGGTCTGGGCAATGCGGCCGTTCGCTGCCAGGTCGGGCGTGGCGCGGACGGTCGGGGGCTGGTGCCTGGCGGGGGTGGCGCTGGCGGCGGCGTACATGAGCAAGAACCCGCTGGCGCTGCTGGCGGGCGCGGCGCCGGTGCTGACGACGATCATTGTGGTCGGCGAGCGCCTTCGGCGGAACATCGCCGGGCTGGTCGGGATGTTGTTGATCGCGGGGCTGCTGATTCTGCCGTGGCATCTTTATGTGGCGGACGTGCTGGGGGACGCGGGGGGCCGGTTGTTGAATGAGTACAAGGCTCAACGCAGCGAGTTCCAGCCGCCCTGGTATTACGTCGGGTTGATCGGTTTGGTATTCCCGTGGTCGATCTGGTTGGTCGCGGCGTTGATTCAGCCGTTCGTGCGAGCGGGTAAAGAGGGGCGTCGGCGTTTGCTGGTGGCCTGGGCGTGGTTCGTGTTGATCTTCGTGGTGTTCTCGATCCCCGGCGCGAAGCAGCAGCGATACATATTACCGATCGTGCCGGCGGCGGCGCTGCTGATCGGGCAGCTCTGGCGGTACCATCAGGTGTTGTCCGAGCGCGGCGAGGTGGACCCGGGGGTGAATACGCTGCGTGTGCCGCACTGGGCGATCTTGATTGTTGTGTCGCTTGGTTACTGGCCGTTCATGGCGTATCAGCGTGCGATGCTGGAGGCCGGGTGGTTTGAGCAGATGCCGGTGGGGGCGTTGAGTCATTGGATCGCTGGGCCGACGGCGGCGGTGTTGATCCTGCTGGCGGCGGTGGGGGCGTTCTGGCACTTCCGTTGGCGGCCGATGCGTGCGATGGTGGTGACGTCGCTGTGGTCGGCGGTGCTGCTGACCGCGACGTGGTATGCCTGGTCGACCGGTGAGCGGGGCGTGCACCCGGTCCGTGCGTCGGCCGAGCGGATGGGGCAGCTGGCCGAAGGCGCTGCGGTCGGGATGCTGCAGAGCGAGGTGTACCCGGTCGACCCCAACGAAGAGTTCTTGTTCTACACGCGACGCATCTACACGCTGGTTGACGGGGACGGGCTCCATGAGTTCGGCCAAAGCGCGGAGCGTGTGTATGTGGTTACGCCACCGTTGGACGAACTCGCCGAGGTGATGCGCGGCGGCGGGTACGAACAGGCCGGCGTGGTCGAGTACGACTACGACGAGACGTTTGGCCTGTGGTTATTCGATGGCGGCGAAGCGGTCGTGCCGGATTAAGACGCTTCGGAAGATGCGGCGGTCACGGTCGATGTTTCAGTGGTGCCGCCGGTGTCCTGCTTGAAGCGTTGCCACATCACCAGGCCATACACGCAGAGCGTCATCGCCCAGAGCAGTTCCTTGAACTCGCTGAGCGTGCCGCGCCAGACCGTTTCGCCCTCGCTGAAGAAGTCAGTATTGCGGATCGGGCTGACCAGGGCCGCGAGCAGGACCCAGAGGATCAGTTCCTTGTGCGGGAGCGTGTACCAGGCCCAGCGGGTGCGTTCATAGGCCTTGGGATCGCGGGTCATCACGAACCAGGGCAGGGCGATCCCGAAGACGGGCAGCCCGACGTTGGCGATCCGACGCAGGGTGCTGGAGGGTTTGTCGCCGTAGAGGTTGTGCAGGTTCATCTCGTCCTGCTTGTTGTGTTCTTCGAAGTAGGCGGGGGACTCGAAGTTGAAGTAGTGCTGGCCGTAGCTTGTTTCTTCCAGCAGCATGAAGACCGCGCCTAAGATAAACAGTGTGTGCCAGGCGATGAACCAGCGCGAGGGGCGGGGCTGTTGACGCCGAAGCGACACAAGAATCGCGCCGGCGGCGATCGCGGTGAGCAGGAAGACCAGGGCGGTGATGATCTCGATCGGGCCGGTCTCGTTGTGGAACCACTGCAGCTGGTCCCGGGGGATGACGATCATCACGAGCGTATAAATGAGGACCGTCGCCACCGGCAGGATGGCCCCGAGCAGCAGCGGCGTTCTGTTCGTGGATTCAGGCCGGTTCATAGGGTTGCGATCATGCGGCGGGATGGGGCGGGTGCTGGTTACCGTCGGTCAAGATGGTATCGGCAACGTGACCTTGGGGAAAGCGGACCGGTTACGTTAGTATATGAATGTCTGTGAATATTAGATTAATTCCAGGCTGTACGGATACACCGAGGACGGATTGATGCAGGACACCGAAAACACGCCTGAGATACAAGCCGAGGCCCAGTCGCCTGAGGTGGTGGACTGGGCGGCGGGTCTGGACGCTGCGAACAAGGTTGAGCCGGCCGAGGACGCGATGACGACGTACCTGCCTTGGGCGGTGTCGATCCTGCTGCACGTCGGGCTGGTGCTGTTGGCGTTGTTCGTGGTCTGGTCCACGGTGATGGCGCAGCAGGAAGAGAAGATCATCATCCCGACCGCTCGGCTCAGCGCGACGCCCGGAGCGCCACTTCAGATCAAGCAGACGCCGAGGCTCAAGGCCGACCCGATCGCCCGCCGGACGGTCTCGCCGTTGCGTGACAAGACGCCGGTTCAATTACTGTCTCAGCCGCAGAGCGACGCCGCGTTGGTCGGCGTGCTTGGCGCTTCCGGCGACGCGAACCCGTTCGAGGCGACCATCTCCGGCGGGGGCGAGCTAAGGGCGCAGTTCCTGGGCTCCGGCGGCAACGCCAGGCGGATCGCGTTTGTCATCGACGCCTCGGGCTCGCTGATCGACACGCTCCCGTTTGTGATCCGTGAACTAAAGCGGTCGATCAACCAACTCAGCCCGCGTCAGCAATTCACCGTGATCTTCTATCAGGGCGACGACGTGATCGAGGTCAAGCCCAACGGGATCGACAACAAACGCGCGACCGCGATGATCAAGCAGCGGGTGATCGATCAGTTGGCGGAGGACCAGTACCTGGTCTCCCCCAAAGGATCGAGCAACCCGGTCCGGGCGCTGCGCAAGGCGTTCAGCTACCGCCCGCAGCTGGTATTCCTGCTCTCCGACGCGATCACCGGCCAGGGACAGTATGAGATGGATCAGCCCCGGCTGTTAAAGGAAATCGAGAGCGTCAACCGCGCGGGCACGAAGATCAACACGATCCAGTTCCTCTACCCCGACCCGCTGCTTGAGGCCGGGCTGCGCGGGACGATGGAGTTGATCGCGGAGCAGAGCGGCGGCGTGTATAAATATGTTTCCAAGGCCGAACTCAATATCGAGTAAGGTAATGATCAGGGAAATGATCAACGATCAGGGGGCCGACCCGGTCCGCGGAGTTCACCGATGACACCACGCATCCAGACGCGACAAGCCTGGCGCTGTGGTGTGGTTGTCTGGATGGTGTGTGTGCTAGTGGGTTCGGTGGCCTTTGCGCAGGACGGGGTCAAGCTGTCAGGCCTGTGGGTCGAGCCGGTGACGGTGTACGGGATCGAGGGCGGGCAGGTCCGCTACCAGGTCGCGTCGGGACGGGTGTTGAATCGGCCGATCCAGAATCTGGAGGGGCTCAAGCTCGGGCGTTATCCCGACCTGGCCAAAGCGGAGCAGTTGCTCGACCGTGGCGAGGATGCCGAGGCGGCGGCGGCCCTGCGAGGCGTGATGGCGGGGGCCCGAGAGGACTGGGTCCGGTGGTTCTCGGGCAAGCAATTGGTCACGATCTACAGCCGGCTGGACGACGCGGACCCGGCCTCGGCTATCTATATAGATATGGTCATCTCCGGCGCGGACCTCGGTTACATCGCCGAGCCGCCTGTTGACGTCCTGGCACGGGCGGATGTCGCGGTCCGCCAGCGTGTCTCGGAATTGGCGGCCACCGCTAAAAACACGGTTGGCCCCGATCGCGCGGCGCTGCTCGATAAGCTGATCGACGCATCGGGTCAGCCCGGCGGTGTCGCGCTGCCGGTAACAGGGCCTGGTGACGCAGGCGGAGCCGGTGCCCCGGCCGGGGGCCTGGTGTTGTCAGCAAGTGCGCCTCCGGGCACCGCGGTGAATCTGTTCCGGCAAGGGGATTACCTGCGGATGCTCACCGTCGCCGATGAAGCGCTGACGCAGCCCGGCAAGACGGCGGCGGAACTTTACCTCAAGGGGATGGCCCAACTCGCGCTGGCGGAGCAGGCTGATGAAGATGCCGGGGGTGAATCCGGGGGTGCCGGGGGCGAAGGGTTGTATAAGTCGGCGGGCCTGAGCTTCATGCGTGTGCTGGTGTATTTCCCACGCAGCGCCGTGGCCGGGCCGGCGACACTGGAGGCGGGGTACGTCCACGAGAAGATCGGCCGTGCGGACATCGCGCAGCGGCTGTACGACCGGGCCGGGCCGTTGATCGATCCGCGTGAAGACCCGGCCTATTTTCAGAGATTATCGCAGCGGCGCGAGGCCGTTGCCGAGGCGATCGCAGGTGAATAAATGAAAAGAATCAAACGTGACAGATGGACCGGCTCGATTGCATTCAAGGCTGCTGCGCTCGCCGGGCTGCTGCTGCCCGGATTGCCAGCGCTTGCGCAGGATGAAAGCGAGACGACGAGCGTGGCGCAGATGTTTCTTCTGCCAGACGACTTTCTGGGGCTGCTGATCACCTGGCTGCTGGTGCTGTTGTCCGCGATGAGTATCGGGTACACGCTGAGCCTGATTCTGCGTTACCGCCGGTCGGTGCTGCTGCCGGAGACGACGAAGAAGAAAGTGACGGACCTGCTGATGGGTCGGCGGTTCCACGAAGCGGTGGATTTTGCCGCGAAGGATGGCAGCTTCCTGGGACGGATCATCAGCGCAGCATTGAACGAAGCGGGGCATGGGTACGGCGCGATGGAGCGGGCGATCGAGGAGGCCGGCGACAGCCAGACGACCAAGGTGCTGCGCCCGATCGAGTACCTGAACGTGCTGGGGAACATCGCACCGATGATCGGGCTCTTCGGCACGGTCTACGGCATGATCGTCGCGTTTGACAAGCTCCAGGCCAGCGGCGGCAAGCCCGACCCGGCGGAGCTGGCCGGGGGGATCTCCACTGCGATGATCACGACGTTCTGGGGGCTGGTCGTGGCGATCCCGGCGTTGGCGTCGTATGCACTGATGCGGAACAAGATCGATGCGCTGACCAGCGAGGGGATGCTGATCGCCGAGCAGATCATCGCGCCGTTTAAGCCCGGCATCCCCCGGCCCCAGGCCAAACCTGCGCCGCAGGCCGCGCAGCCTCAACCGCAACCACAACCCCAGCCCAAGGAAGACCCGCCGCAGGCGGACAGCCCGGAGTAGCTAGAGCGCATGCCTTCGCAGATCTTCCAACGCGGCCCGACGACGCCCAGGATGAATATCACGCCGTTGATCGACGTGGTGTTCCTGCTGATTATCTTTTTCATGCTTGTGAACAACATCATCTCCGAGCAGAGCGTGCAGATGATCGTGCCGCAGCTGGACGAGCCGACCACGCGCGAGCTGCTCGACGAGCAGGGGCGGATCATCGTGAACATCGCCCCGGCCGAGTTTTCCCACAGCGAGCGGATCGAGAACCCGCTGCTATTCGATGGCGAGGCGCGGTTTATCCGTGTCGGCCTGCAGACCTATGCCTCGGACGACCTTGAAGGCGTCACCGCGGCGCTTATGGAGGCCCGGTCGTTGTACCCCGATGCCGAGGTGGTCCTCCGCAGCGACGGCGCGTTGTACTACGGCGTCGTCCAGCCCGTCATGGGCGCGATCACACGGGCCGGGATCGACACGATCAACCTGGCGGCCTACATGCCCGAACGCGGCGCCGCAACGATACAGATCGGTGAATAAACGATGACACAAGGCCCGTCACAACCCGGCTCGACCGACGCATCGGCTGCACCACGCACCGCCGCGATGCAGGCCGACCAGACGGTCCACCACCGCCCGGTGGGCAAGCGTCACGGCCGACCCAAACCCAACATGCAGCCGAACCTCTCGGCCATGATCGACGTGATCTTCCTGCTGCTGATCTACTTCGTGACCACCGCGAACTTCACCCCCGACGAGGGCGTGCTCACCGCGAAGCTGCCGCAGGGGACCGGCAAAACATCCGAGAGCATGAGCCCGCCTCAAAGGCCGTTGAATATCGTGCTGACCCCGGCCGGCGAAGTCGAATGCCGGATCAGCATCCAGGGGTACCCGCAAGCGCCGTCCGATTTCGCGGAGCTGGCGACGCTGCTGGTGCAATTACAATACGACCCGGAACGCGGGCTGCGCAGCGGCGCGTTCAAGCCGGACAGCCCGGTCGTCATCAAGCCCGAGGCCGGCGTGCGCTGGCAGCACGTCACCAATGCGTTCAACGCCGCGGTGCGGGCGCGGTACACGAACATCAATTTCGCGCAGGTGTCGGGTTAGATTGACAAGCGTTTGGCACAGGGATGTACGCAGATGGACACGGATATAAAGGATGTGAATGGATTCCGATTCGCGTGCATTCGCGGTTATTCGCGGCTGATGCTCTGCCTTGTTCTATCGTCTGTTTCATTGATGGCTCCGGGGGTTGCGTTCGCGCAGCAGGACGAGCTTGACCCGGCGACGCTGATCGAGGCGTTGGGCCGGGAGGGGATGGGGGAGCTGCTGCTGCATCTGGTAGAGACGGAAAAGCCGGCCGACCCGGTCGTCGCCCGGCAGGTCGAACTGGCGGGGCTGCGTCTGGAGTTTCAGCGGGTGTCGGCGTTGGCGCGCGGCTCATCGGGGCAGAACGTGAAAGCCTTGCAGGCGCAGGCGGCGGAGGCGTTCGACCGGCTCGCCCAAGCGTCGCGCAGCCTGATCGCCGACAACCCGAAACACGACCGCCGACCGATCTGGCAGACCGATCTGGCGCAGGACCTGTTGCTTGATTACCTCTACGGGCTGCATCAATCTGCGCCGCTGTTCGCCGAGTTCGGCGTGACCACACGGGAACAACG